>JAYUCJ010000290.1:0-2493 GCA_043740415.1 Polaromonas sp.
GGTGCTGAATCCGATTGAAACCCTGTTTGTGGTCGATGCGATGCAGGGCCAAGACGCCATCAACACCGCCAAAGCCTTCAAAGACGCGCTGCCGCTGACGGGTATTATTTTGACCAAGCTGGACGGCGACTCGCGCGGCGGCGCAGCGCTGTCGGTGCGGCACATCACCGGCGCGCCCATCAAGTTTGCCGGTACGTCGGAGAAACTCGACGGCCTGGAAGTTTTCGACGCCGAACGCCACGCCGGCCGCGTCTTGGGCATGGGCGACATTTTGGCGCTGGTGGAGCAGGTCACCTCGGGTGTGGACGTGGCCGCCGCGCAAAAACTGGCCTTAAAAGTCAAAAGCGGCAAAGGGTTCGATCTGAACGACTTTTTGAGCCAACTCCAGCAAATGAAGCAAATGGGCGGTTTGGCCAGCATGATGGAAAAGCTGCCGGCACAGATGGCAGCCAAAGCCGGTCAGGTCGACATGGGCAAAGCCGAAAAAGACATGCGCCGCAAAGAAGGGATCATCCTCAGCATGACCCCGCTGGAGCGCCGCAAACCCGAATTAATCAAAGCCACCCGAAAAAGACGAATTGCCGCAGGATCTGGTGTCCACGTCCAAGAAGTCAACCGCATGCTCAACGAGTTTGAGCAAATGCAGGGCATGATGAAGAAAATGAGTGGCGGCGGGATGATGAAGATGATGAAAAAGATGGGCGGCATGAAAGGCATGCCAAAAATGCCGTTCTGACGTCATTTCAAGTGGATTTTAGCTAAAAACCGCTATTTACATGCCATTTTAGGCTATAGCCGCCGTATTTATTACCTATACTGCTATTTAATATATAGCAATATTGATTCAAAAATTAATTAATGAATTTTAACCGCCAGCATCTTCAAGCAAACCGGCGCAAGAAAACTCCTCTATTGTTCCGATTTCCTTTGGATTCTTAGCGCTAACGACTCTGATTGATGCCCTCATTTCACCAATGCCAATAATCACCATGCCCAATTGAAATCGCTTATCTGTAAGAGATTGACCAACATAAAGCTTCTTACACGCTGCGCGATTCTCAGCATCTCTGGTAGTTTGAGCAGAGGCAGCGCCAACCGAGATTAATAAAACTACTGATAACGCTACAAATTTAACTGTGGGATTCATGACTAAATTCACTTTCGAAGGATTTATTAAGTTTCATTTATATCATAAATTAGTCTGATTACGACTATTCCAATTCAGACTAGACCATTGGGTCATGTCTGTTTCTCTTTATCACGCCGAATATGAAGCCTTACGTGCTTTGCTCCGTGATATGCGTTTGAAAGCCAAGCTCACCCAAACACAGATGGCAGAAGCTTTGTCAGTGGGACAATCCTACGTTTCCAAGGTTGAGCGCGGTGAAAACTTTGTTGATGTGCTGCTGTTTTCCCGTTGATGCGCTGCTTGCGGAGTTAAAGCGGGACGGGCTTTGGATGAATTACTGAAAGAAGACGTACAAACATCTTAGCTTGACTTTTTACCTGCCATTTATGACTCTAGCCAGCGTGTTTACTGCCTAAGCAGCTATTTAAAATATAGCATTTAGGTATAACCCGTAATCCGTAGTAATCCGTAGTAATCCGTAGGTTGGGCTGACGCAGGAAGCCCAACAACCAGCGTCGTGTCGATTGGGTTTTTGGATCGTGTTGGGCTTTGTAGCCCAACCTACGTGCTGAAAGAAGACGTGCAGACGCCTTAATTTGGTCTTTTTACATGCCATTTTAGGCTATAGCCGGCGTATTTATTTCCTAAACTGCTATTTAATACATAGCAAAATCACCCTTTATGGATACTGCTGTCGCGCATGTAAAACCCGAAGGACGACTAGAGTGCCATCACCCACTTGGTAAACAAGAATGTAGTTTGGGTGAACGACGATTTCTCTTGTGCCAGCTATGCGACCGGGGCGGAAAAGGTAGGGGTGCTCGACTGCAGGAAGAATGGCCTCATCAAACAAGGTTTTCATACGCCGCGCTGCGATTGAGTTACGCGGGGCAATGTATTCAATCAAGCTGCGCAAGTCGCCTCGCGCTTCATCCGACCAAACGATCTGAAGCATCAGGCTTGTTTAGTTAGAAGTCGCTGCTCTGCTTTAACAATAATGGCTTCCATCTCAGCCATCACTTGATCGTGCGGGATGCGTGGCGCTTTGCTATCAAGTGCCTGCTGCACTTTCGCACGAAACCACAGGTCATAGCTTGCCGCTTGATTTTCGGTTTCAAACTCGGAAATGATGGGGTCTAGCACTGCATTCATGTCGCCAGAATACCATAAAGCTGCAAATTGTGTGTTTTTCACACCTCAGCTGTCACCACCTCACCGCGCAGCATGCGCTGCGGCGCATCGGTGACTTTGATGTCCACCAGTTGACCAATCAGGCGATCCGGCCCCGTGAAGACCACGGCGCGGTTGCATTCTGTGCGGCCAAACAGGGCGTTGGGGGTTTTGCGGGCGGGGCCTTCGACCAA
>JAYUCJ010000291.1:0-6241 GCA_043740415.1 Polaromonas sp.
TTAGGTTTAATCATCGGCATCAGAATCTCTATTTGGCTATGCTAAAGTTACTAAGAGAAAATCCTCTTTAATTTAGTTTGCTTCCTAAGACCCTAAATAAATAGCAGTATAGGCGTATTTAAGACATATTTGCTTGTATTTTGGCGATGATTTCATCGCTTTTAAAGAATATCAGGATATTTTATGAAAAATTCACGTCATGTCACTGCAAAATTAATAGCAGCATTGGCAATCATCACGCCGGCTAGCGCCGTATTTGGCCATGTTGTTTTAGAAGATCAAGCCGCGCTGGCGGGTCGCAGCTACAAAGCGGTCCTCAAAGTTGGTCACGGCTGTGCTGGTTCGCCGACCACGGCGATTCAAGTCACGATGCCAGCGGGTTTTACAGGTGCTATGCCCATGCCCAAAGCGGGTTGGAAGCTGGATATAAAAACAGCTAAATTGACCGTGCCGTACGACAGCTACGGCAAGTTAATCACGGAAGACGTGAGTGAAATCACGTGGACGGCGATATCCAAAGACGACTGGTTGCCAGAGGCGTACTATGACGAGTTCGTGCTGCGCGGCGGTTTGCCCAAAAAAGAGGGCGCGATGTGGTTCAAAGTGCTGCAAACTTGTGACAAAAGCAGCAACGACTGGTCGCAAATCCCCGTATCTGGCGTTGACACCCAGGGTTTGAAAGCACCCGCTGCGCTCTTGGAAATCATCCCATCAGGCACTGCTGGGCACCAGCATTAAATTTTATTATTGAAGTTTTTAAGGATCTATACTGTGAAATCAATAGCAATTCAGGCAATAAATACGCCGGCTAAGGTCGTTTTTATGGCGTTACTAGGCGCTTTTCTAAGCTTTTCTGCCACGGCGAAAGACAATATCGCCGACGTGGCCGTCAAAGACGCCTGGGTGCGCACCACCGTGCCGGGGCAAAAGGGCACAGGTGCGTTCATGTCGCTCACCGCGAAAAGCGATCTGCGGCTGGTGGGCGTGTCGTCGCCCGTTGCCGGCGTTGCCGAAGTGCACGAAATGACCATGAACGGCGACGTGATGCAAATGCGCGCGGTTTCTGGCGTGGACTTGCCTGCCGGCAAAGCCGTGGCGCTGCAACCGGGCGGTTTTCACGTCATGCTGCTGGATTTGAAAACCGCGCTGCCTAAAAACGCGACGGTGCCGCTGACCTTGCTGTTCAAAGACGCCAAGGGCGTTGAAAGCAAAGTGGAATTAACCGTCCCAGTGGCAACCACGGCACCTAACGCAGCGCCAGGCGGCGCGGCCATGCCAGCTAATCAGCATAAACACTGAGGTTTTTAGCCTGCTCAGGCGTGTAATTAGCGGAACATTGGAGTAAGCTCTCATTGGCGTACCCCAATTTCAACCTTTAGCTGAGGAAACACCCCATGAGCAACACCCCAGACATGAGCAGTTTCGGCAAATTCGTGCCCGGTTTTGACTTTTTGCAAAACTTGGCCAAACAGGCTGCCGGCGGCGCGGCGCAGAGCATCCCGCAGCTGCCCAATTTGGGCAGTTGGGTCGCGCCCACGCTGAATGTGGAAGAGCTGGACAAACGCATTGACGAACTCAAAGCGGTGCAGTTTTGGCTGGACCAAAACGCCATGGCGCTGAAAGCGACGATTCAAGCGCTGGAAGTGCAAAAAATGACCTTGGCCACGCTCAAAGGCATGAACTTCAACTTTAGCGACGTGGCCAATGCCTTCAAACTCAAAGCCGCAGATTCGGTGATGAGCGGCATGCAAAAAGTGACTGAAAAAGCCAGTGACGCCGCCGCCACCGTCGGCAGCTTTGCGGGCAGTGTGTCAGGCGCCGTTGCGCCTCAAGCAGCAGAGGCAAAAAAATCGACCCAACCAGCCTCAAAAACAGAAGTGCCAGACCTGGCCGCCGGCATGGTTGATCCCATGCAGTGGTGGGGCGCGCTGACCAAACAGTTTGGCGACATTGCCAATACCGCCATGAAAGAGGCGGCCAAGCAAACGGCCATCGATGTGACCAAAGGTGTGGCGACCGACATGGCCAAAGGCGCGTTCAAAAAAGCCACCGACATGGCGGGCAACGTCGCCAACACCATGACGGGCGGCATGGCGGGTGCCGTGGGCAAGGCGATGACGTCTGCAAAAGCGGCGTCTAAAAAACCCGCCAAGAAAGTAGCCGCTAAAAAACGCACCCGCTAAGCATCCAAAAACAAACACACATCAGGTCGTCGCATGAAACTCTTTCCCTACGGCCACGCCACCCACCCCCAATGGCAATTTGCCGCCGCATTGGTGCTCGCCCAGTTGCGCGCGCAGATGGCTAACACCAAGGTCTCCAGCTATGCCAGCGCCCCCACTTTGGCCTTGCTTTACATCACCGACCATTACGCCAATCAGGCGCAAGAGATATTAGATTTTTTGAGTGCAGAGCTGCCAGAGGTGACCGACTGGTCGGGCACGGTCGGTGTGGGTATTGCGTCTAACAATGTCGAGTATTTTGACGAACCGGCGCTGTGCGTCATGCTGTGCGACGTGCCGGCAGACCAATACCGCGTGTTCTCAGGCGTCGCGCCTTTGACCGCGCTGGAAGACCCGGACGACGAATTGCTGAAAGAGCTGCCGCCCCCCGTATTTCAAGCGCACACCGCTTTGATCCACGCGGATGGCGGCATGCCCGATGCGGCGGAGATGATTGCCGAGCTGAGCGCCCGCACCCGCACCGGCTACCTGTTTGGCGGTTTTGCGGCCAGTCGCAGTGCCAATGTGCAGTTTTCGGTGTCTAGCGATGGCAATATCAACGGTCAAGGCGCGGCCAGTGGCGTGTTTGCCGGCGGTTTGAGCGGCGTGGCTTTCAGCGACGAAGTCTTGTTGCTGTCCCGCGTTTCCCAAGGTTGTCAGCCTTTGACGGCGAATGGCTCCAAAACCCGCAAAATCACCGCATGCGAGGGCAATTTGGTGATTGAGCTGGATGGCGAGCCGGCTTTGGACGTGCTGTTGCGCGATTTGAATGTCAGCCTAGAGCAACCACAAGAAGCCCTGGAAGCCGTACGCGCCACGTTGGTAGGTTTGAGCCAAGACAGCCAAATCACCAGCCATCCTGGTATTTTCGGTAGTGACGTGCGGGTGCGCCACATCATCGGTTTAGATCCTGCCAAGCGCGGCGTCGCGGTGGCGCAAGCGGTCGAAACGGGCATGAATTTAGCCTTCTGCCAGCGCAACGTTGCCGCCGCACGGTCAGATTTGGTGCGCATCTGCGCTGAAATCCGCGAAGAACTGGAATCGCAATCGCAGCCTGAAGAGGCGTTTGGTGGGGCCTGGGGTGACAATGCTGGTTTGGCCGAGCTGGCCGACCGATCCTTCCAATATGGCCAGTCCGACAACGGCGGCCTGCCCGCCAAACGCATCGCCGGCGCCATCTACGTCAGCTGCTCAGGCCGTGGCGGCCCGCATTTTGGCGGCCCCAGCGCCGAGCTACAAATCGTCCGCAAAGCGTTGGGTGACGTCCCCTTGGTAGGCTTCTTCGCCGGCGGCGAGATAGCGCGGCACCATGTGTATGGCTACACGGGGGTGTTGACGGTGTTTATGGCGGATTAGGTCGAAAATAGGGGTATTTTTGGCTGTAGCCGGCGTTTTTATTGCCTAAGGTGCTATATATTTTATAGGGTTGTCTGCGGGTGCATTGATTTGGTGTCGCCTTCGCATCACGCCATAGGGTATAACCGTATGCGCAAAGAGCGGATCGCAGACTAGAATCCGTTAACTTTTTGTTGCAACCATTGTTGGGTTCCCCTCATTTTTGGAGCAAGCAATAAAAAACACTTTTTGGGTTGACGTTGAAACTTTAGTTTTCTGGAGAACCATTTGCCAGTTGATGCCATTCTTGAGACACGCGGTCTGACCAAGGAATTCAAAGGGTTTGTCGCCGTCAACCAGGTTGACCTGCAGGTCCAGCGCGGCCACATTCATGCGCTGATTGGGCCCAATGGGGCGGGTAAGACGACGTTTTTTAACCTGTTGACCAAATTCCTGACGCCCACCCAGGGCAGCATCGTGTTCAACGGTGTTGACATCACGCATGAAAAACCGGCGCAAACCGCGCGGCGGGGCATTGTTCGGTCGTTCCAGATTTCGGCCGTTTTCCCGCACATGACCGTACTTGAAAATGTGCGCGCCGCGTTGCAGCGCAACCTGGGAACCTCGTTTCACTTCTGGAAGGCGGAGGACACGCTCTTTCACCTGCATGAGCGTGCGCATCTATTGCTGGCAGAAGTCGATTTGGCCCATTTTGCCAACGAGTTGACTGTCAATCTGCCCTATGGCCGCAAACGCGCGCTGGAACTGGCCACCACGTTGGCGCTGGAGCCCGAGCTGATGCTGCTTGACGAGCCCACCCAGGGCATGGGCCACGAAGACGTGGGTCGGGTGGCGGAGTTGATCAAAAAAGTTTCCAGCGGCCGCACCATTTTGATGGTTGAGCACAACATGAATGTGGTCTCTTCGATTGCCGATCGCATCACGGTGCTGCAGCGCGGCGCCATCATTGCCGATGGTCCGTATGACCAGGTATCCAAAAATCCATTGGTGATGGAGGCCTACATGGGTACCACCAACACCGAGTTGCAAGGAGCCCACGGATGACCAAGGAACTCCTGCGTATTGAGGATCTGCACGCCTGGTATGGTGAATCACACATCCTGCACGGCGTGAATTTCAGCGTCAACGAAGGCGAAGTGGTGACGCTGCTGGGGCGCAACGGCGCGGGTCGCACCACCACCATGCGCGCCATTCTGGGCCTGACGGGTTCGCGCAAAGGCTCGATTCAGGTCAAAGGCGAGGAGACCATCAAGCTGGCGTCGCACAAGATTGCACGTTTAGGCATTGGTTATTGCCCGGAAGAGCGTGGTATTTTTGCCAGCCTCAGTGCTGAAGAAAACCTGCTGCTGCCCCCAGTCATCGCGCCGGGTGGCATGGGCATCGATGAAATCTATGCGATGTTTCCCAACCTCAAGGAGCGCGCCAGCAGCCCCGGTACCCGGCTGTCTGGCGGCGAGCAACAAATGCTGGCCGTCGCGCGCATATTGCGTACCGGCGCACGCCTGCTGCTGCTGGATGAAATCTCGGAAGGGCTGGCACCGGTCATCGTGCAAAAGTTGGCCGAGATGATCTTGGCGCTGAAGGCCAAGGGCTACACGATTGTGCTGGTCGAGCAAAACTTCCGCTTTGCCGCCCCGCTGGCGGACCGTTTTTATGTCATGGAGCATGGCCGCATCGTCAAGCAATTTGCCCAAAGCGAGTTGTCCCAGAACATGGGCATGCTGCAAGAGTATTTGGGGGTTTAGGCCGCTCACGCTGCAACCCCATTTTTTTAAACACTGTACTTTTCACATTTATCAACTGGAGAAACTCATGAAACTAAAAACACTCGCAGCCGCCATGGTGCTTGGCCTGGGCGCAGCCGCCTGGGTTCCAGCATTCGCACAAAACACCGGACCGGTCAAAATCGGTTTCATCACCGACATGTCTGGCCTGTATGCTGACATCGATGGCCCGGCCGGCGCGGAAATGGTCAAGTGGGCCGTGCAGGACTTCGGCGGCAAGGTCCTCGGCCGTCCGGTTGAAGTGCTGACCGCCGACCACCAGAACAAGGCCGACGTGGCCAGCTCCAAAGCGCGGGAATGGATCGACAAGGATGGGCTGTCGATGTTGATGGCCGGCACCAGCTCTGGCACGGCATTGGCCATGTCCAAGATTGCCGCCGAAAAGAAACGCCCCTTCATCGTGATCGGAGCCGGCTCGGCCCGCCTGACCAATGAAGACTGCACGCCCTACACCGTTCACTATGCTTACGACACGGTGGCACTGGCCAAGGTGGCAGGCACGGCACTCGTCAAGGCCGGCAACAAAAGCTGGTTTTTCCTGACCGCCGACTACGCCTTTGGCTATTCGCTGGAAGGCGACGCCTCCGCCGTCGTCAAGGCAAACGGCGGCACGGTGGCCGGTGCGGTGCGCCACCCCCTGAGCGCTTCAGACTTTTCATCCTTCCTGCTGCAAGCCCAGGCCTCCAAGGCGCAAATTCTGGGGCTTGCCAATGCCGGTGGCGACACCATCAACGCCATGAAAGCCGCAAAAGAATTCGGCATTACCAAAACCATGAAGGTAGCCGGCCTGCTGGTGTTCATCAACGACGTCCACAGTCTGGGACTGGCCACCACCGAAGGGCTGCAACTGGCCGACAGCTGGTACTGGAACCAGGACGA
>JAYUCJ010000292.1:0-46960 GCA_043740415.1 Polaromonas sp.
GCTGACTTGGTCTGGTGCGAAACTGGTACGCCAGATTTGGATTTCGCTAAGAAGTTTGCAGATGCTGTGCACAAAGTTCACCCAGGCAAAATGTTGGCGTACAACTGCTCACCATCGTTCAACTGGAAGAAAAACTTGGACGACGCCACCATCGCCAAGTTCCAGCGCGAACTCGGTGCCATGGGTTACAAGTACCAGTTCATCACTTTGGCAGGTATTCACTCTATGTGGTACAACATGTATGACCTGTCGCAAGACTACGTCAAGCGCGGTATGACTGCGTATATCGAGAAAGTGCAAGAGCCAGAATTCGCAGCACGTGATCGTGGCTACACTTTTGTGTCGCATCAGCAAGAAGTGGGCACAGGCTACTTCGACGAAGTGACCACAACCATTCAAGGTGGCAAGTCAAGCGTGACAGCTTTGACCGGTTCTACTGAAGAAGAGCAGTTCCATTAAGCAAAGCTTTTAGCTATAAAGATTAGCTGAATAACAACAGCTTTACCAAAGCCCACAGCCGAAAGGTTGTGGGCTTTTTTCATGTTTTCAAGGATATATGCGATTTATGCATACATCCTCAACGTTAACCCTGATGTCGACGCTAAGGCTGGCGGGTTATATTCTTGGGCTTGTGAGCTATAGGCTGTAGAGGCTTAAAATTAATTGGCTTGCTTATTGCATATGAAACCTACTATCGCTATTTTGCACTTTCGCTATTTGTATTTATTTATTGGAGAAAACTGAATGAAATTCATCAAATTGAAACTTGCCGCTACTGTTTTGGCTGCTTTGGGCACCATGTTAGCTACAACGGCACAAGCGCAATCAAACGACACAATCACCAAAGTCAAAGCCTCTGGCAGCATCACCATGGGTGTGCGCGACTCTTCTGGCGCGTTGTCTTACACACTTGGTGATGGCAAATATGCTGGCTATCACTTTGAAGTCTGCCAGCGCATCATTGCGGCTGTTGAAAAAGCGGCTGGCAAAAAGCTAGAGACAAAGTACCAGCTGGTTACTTCGCAAAACCGTATTCCTTTGCTACAGAATGGTACGGTTGACATTGAGTGCGGCTCAACCACAAACAATGCAACTCGACAAAAAGACGTTGCATTTTTGAACACCATTTATATGGAGCAAGTGCGTATTGCTGTAAACGCAAAATCTGGCATTACCAATATTGCGCAATTAAATGGCAAAAATGTGGCAACTACCACTGGTACAACTTCAGTGCAATTGCTGCGCAAGCATGAAAAAGCTACTGGTGCTGACTTTAAAGAAGTATTCGGCAAAGACCATGCAGATAGCTTCTTGCTGCTCGAATCCGGACGTGCAGATGCATTTGTCATGGATGCGACAATCTTGATTGGAAATATTGTCAATTCAAAATCGCCAAGCGACTATAAAATTGTTGGTGAATCTTTGAGTCTTGAACCAATCGGTATCATGATTCGAAAAGATGACACTGCTATGAAAAGTTTAGGGAACGAAGCTATAGCCGGTTTGGTTAAATCTGGTGAGCTGGCAAAAATTTATGATAAATGGTTCATCAATCCAATCCCACCAAAAAATATCAGTGTGAATATGCCTGCAACAGCCGAGACAAAAGCTGCCTGGGCAAACTTAAATGATAAGCCTGCGGAAGACTTTGCTAAGAAGTAATTTGACAGGCTAAGTTAACCCTGCCACTGCAAAAGCTTTGGCGGGGTTTATTTTTTTTGGGGGAGTAGCAATGAATTTAGACTGGCAAGTATTTTTAAAAGACGACGGCGGAGGTCGTACCTATTTGGAGTGGATGATCCAGTCTTGGGGCTGGACGCTGTCGGTCGCTGGCTGCGCCTATGTTGTTGCTATGGTTTTTGGCGTCTTAATCGGGACCGTTCGCACGCTACCAAACAGTCCCTGGTTGGTCAGGCTTGCCAATGCTTGGGTAGAGCTTTTTAGAAATATTCCCTTACTTGTCCAAATTTTCCTTTGGTACTTTGTGGTGCCCAAAGTGTTTCCTGCGTTACAACAAGTCCCTGGCTTCGCCTTAGTTGTCGTGGCTCTGGGGTTTTTCACCTCGGCACGAATTGCTGAGCAGGTTCGTGCCGGTATTCAAGCACTGCCTAAAGGCCAAAGATATGCTGCCAGTGCCATGGGTTTCACAACTTGGCAGTCGTACCGCTATGTGTTGCTGCCCATGTGCCTTCGCATCATCATGCCGCCATTGACGAGCGAAACCATGAATATGTTGAAAAACTCGTCAGTTGCTTTTGCTGTTTCCGTGGCAGAGCTAACTTGGTTTTATACCCAAGCGGCGGAAGAGACGTCAAAAGGCATTGAAATATTTTTAGGCGTAACAGCGCTTTATGTGATTTCCGCTTTTGCCGTGAACCGTGTGATGGCATACATCGAAAAGAAAATACAAATCCCAGGCTTCATTGTCGCCGGCGGTACTGGCGGAGGGCATTGACATGGGCGGACTTGATTTAAGCTTTGTGAATTGGGAGATTATTTCCAAATTCGTTGTCAATGGATTTTGGTTCAGCGTGCAGCTAACCATCATCGCAACGTTGGGCGGCATCGCATTGGGTACCGTGCTTGCCTTGATGCGTTTGTCTGGCAGTAAATTACTGGCTTTGCCCGCTACGATTTACGTCAATGGTATGCGTTCCATTCCCTTGGTGATGGTTATTTTGGGCTTCTTTTTGTTGGTGCCTTTTTTGATCGGTCGCCCGATTGGTGCAGAGCTTTCCGCCATCATCACCTTTGTGGCTTTTGAAGCGGCCTATTTCAGTGAAATCATGCGCGCTGGTATCCAGTCCATCCCGCGCGGGCAAGTGCATGCGGGGCAGGCTGTGGGGATGACTTACAGCCAAAACATGCGCCTGATTGTCTTGCCGCAAGCCTTTCGCAACATGCTGCCTATTTTGCTGACGCAAACGATTATCTTGTTTCAAGACACATCCTTGGTCTATGCGATTGGCGCTTACGACTTGCTCAAAGGTTTCACAACAGCTGGCAAAATTTATGGTCGCCCAGAAGAGGCTTACATCTTAGCTGCCGTGGTCTATTTTGTGATTTGCTTTGGCCTGTCATACATGGTCAAAAAATTGCAAGCCGAAATCGCCATCATTCGTTAATGAAGATGACGACACAGTTTTAGCTCATTAATATTTAGCGCATTAATTTCGGAGAAGAACATGATTGAACTCAAAAACGTTTCAAAATGGTACGGTGCCGTGCAGGTGCTGAATGACTGCACCACCCATATCAAAAAAGGCGAGGTCGTGGTGATTTGCGGCCCCTCTGGCTCAGGTAAATCAACCTTGATCAAAACGATCAACGCCTTAGAGCCTTTCCAAAAAGGTGAAATATTTGTCGATGGTTTGGCGGTGCATGATCCCAAAACTGACTTGCCTAAGCTGCGTTCACGCGTTGGCATGGTGTTTCAAAATTTTGAACTTTTCCCGCATTTCAGCGTGACTGAAAATTTGACGATTGCCCAAATCAAGGTGTTGGGTCGCAGCCCTGAAGAAGCTAAAACACATGGTTTGAAGTATTTAGACCGTGTGGGCTTGATGGCGCATAAAGACAAGTTTCCAGGACAGTTGTCTGGCGGTCAACAGCAACGGGTAGCTATTGCACGCGCTTTGAGCATGGACCCGATTGCCATGCTGTTTGACGAACCTACTTCAGCGCTTGACCCTGAAATGGTGGGCGAGGTACTGGACTGCATGATGGGCTTGGCCGAAGAGGGCATGACCATGATGGTCGTTACCCACGAAATGGGTTTTGCCAAGAAAGTTGGCAGTCGCGTCATCTTCATGGACGTGGGTGGGAAAATTTTGGAAGATTGCACCAAAGACGAGTTCTTTAGCCACCCTGAAAACCGTCAACCCCGTACCCTCGAATTCTTATCTAAAATTCTAGGGCACTAAACAGGGTATTTGGATGCATAGCCTAGCTCAGCGAAAACTGAGTTGGCTTATGATGTTGCCAAACCTTGTAGGCGCAAAATACTGCTATTAAACTTGTAGCTGTGCAGGCATAAAATACACTGGATAAGCCATATTTAGTGCTTATAATGCCGCCTAAAATGCCACCTAAAACACCTGAAAAGCCATAACCAAGCACGGTAAACAGTGCTTGCCCGCGTCCTCTTAATCGGCCTGGGAAATGGTGCGACAGCATGGCTATACACACAGTGTGGTGCGTTGCAAATGTGCAAGCATGCATCATTTGCGCAAAAACCAAAACAACAAGTACAGACGCACTGCTGGCCGTGATTCCCATGCGCAGCGCCATGATGGCGGAGCAAATGATCATCCACATTGACAGGCTGAATTTAGGCAGCCAGCGACTTTGGTGGTAAAACCAGAAAATTTCAACCGCCACGGATACCGCCCACAAGATGCCGATGGTGGCTTTGCTGTAGCCTAGCGAATCAAGATACAGCGAGAAAAAAACGTAAATGCCGATGTGCGACAGAACGTGAAAAAACAAAGCGGCAAAGAACCATTGAACGGGTGCTTGCCGCAGAATTGGCAAAACACTGATCTTTACTTCGTGCGCTGGGACAGATTCTTTTAGATTCGGCAGCAGCCAAACGCTGGCTACTACGGCTAGCAAACTAAGTGCCGTCCAAGCCGGAAAGTGTTTCATGCCAAACTGCTCAAACCACACGCCTGCCATTAGAACAGTCACTAAAAACCCAAGTGAACCAAACAAGCGCACGCGACCATAAAGTTTGGCGTCAAACGAACCACCTTGGCTGACCAAATGCGCCATCGCGGCTTCACTCATAGGCATCATGGCACTGGTGTGGGTAAACATGATCAGCAGGACTGCACCTAGCCCCAAATAGCCATATTCACTGCCAAAGTCGAACCATAAGCCGAGTGCTGTGATCAGTGCCACTGTTGCGCCGTAGCGCAGCAGCTTCACGCGCTCGCCCGTGTGGTCGCTCAGCCAACCCCAGCCATACGGCGCAAACAAGCGCGTGGCCGCTTGTATGGAGGTAAACACGCTGATGGCGAAAATGCCATAGCCCATGTCTTTGAGCCACAGCGGCAAATAGGGGTTGAAAAACCCGATGTGCGCAAAGTAACTGGCGGACAGCGCGGCGAATGGAAATAGCTGGCGAGTGGTTGCTTTGGTACTGGCCTTAGACGTTGCGGATGCGCTCACACGATGAACTCGGTCAAGCTAAGTTCATGCCTGCGCGGGAATAGGCTTGGTCGCCACAGTCACATCGCCACACTGCGCACGCTGGCGCAAGGCGTGCTCAATAACGACCAAAGCCAACATAGCCTCGGCAATCGGCGTTGCACGAATACCCACGCAAGGGTCGTGGCGACCTTTGGTGATGACTTCGGCGGAGTTCCCCGCCAAGTCAATCGACTCGCGTGGCGACAAAATGGAGCTGGTCGGTTTGATCGCAATCGACACTTCCAAGTCTTGCCCCGTGCTGATACCGCCTAAAACGCCACCTGCGTTGTTCGACTTGAAGCCTTGCGGCGACAAAGAATCCCCATGCGTGGTGCCGCGCTGGGTGATGCTGGCGAAACCTGCGCCGATTTCAACGCCTTTAACGGCGTTGATACCCATCATCGCGTAGGCAATGTCTGCGTCCATCTTGTCAAACAGCGGTTCACCCAAGCCAACAGGCACGTTGCTGGCGGAAACGCGGATGCGTGCGCCGCAGGAATCGCCTGATTTGCGCAGCTCTTCCATGTACGATTCAATGTGGCTCACATCAGCTGCGGGTGCGAAAAATGGGTTGTTCGGCACATGTTCCCAAGATTCAAACGGCACGACCACATCGCCGACTTGCGTCATGCAGCCACGGAACACGGTGCCATATTGCTGCGCCAACCACTTTTTAGCCACCGCACCAGCCGCCACCATGGGCGCGGTCAGGCGGGCAGAGGAGCGGCCACCGCCACGCGGGTCGCGCAAGCCGTATTTGTGCAGATAGGTGTAATCGGCATGACCAGGGCGGAAAGTGTCCAAAATATTGCCGTAGTCTTTGCTGCGCTGGTCGGTGTTTTTGATGATCAGGCAAATCGGCGTACCGGTGGTTTTGCCTTCGTACACGCCGCTCAAAATCTCGACCGCATCGGGTTCGTTGCGCTGTGTGACAAATTTTGAAGTGCCTGGGCGGCGTCTGTCCAGATCGGGCTGAATATCAGCTTCTGAGAGCAGCATGCCCGGCGGGCAGCCGTCAATGATGCAGCCGATGGCTGGGCCGTGGGATTCACCAAAGTTGGTGACTGCGAAGAGGGTTCCGAAGGTATTGCCTGACATATTGTTGTCGATTTTAAGCGTAATGCTCAAGAAGTCGCCAAATTTTGCAGTACAATTGCTGCATGGCGGAGTGTGGCGCAGCCTGGTAGCGCACCTGGTTTGGGACCAGGGGGTCCAAGGTTCGAATCCTTGTACTCCGACCAAAAAATCATCAAGGGACAGCAGCAATTATTTGCTTCTGTCCCTTTTTTTGTGCCTTTTTGGGGCAATTTTTTGAAATTTAAGGGAGTTTTGGGGTTCTACGCAAAGAGACTTGATGCGTCATGCGGTGATTGGTGTGCCCGACTGGGTTCGAACCAGTGGCCACCGCCTTAGAAGGGCGGTGCTCTATCCAGCTGAGCTACGGGCACATGGCGTGATTGTATCAAAGCAATCAGGCGAAACGGTTCTCGTACGATGACATTTAAATCCCCCTCAATCCCCCTTTTTCAAAGTGGGAAGATTAGAGC
Organism: Polaromonas sp.; assembly: GCA_043740415.1. Classification (GTDB taxonomy): domain Bacteria; phylum Pseudomonadota; class Gammaproteobacteria; order Burkholderiales; family Burkholderiaceae_C; genus Aalborgiella. Next base: position 6,741 of record JAYUCJ010000292.1, read on the forward strand.
GACGATCACCTCTTCCGACTTGTTCCCCACTTTGAAAAAGGGGGGCTAGGGGGGGATTTAAACCTGAGATGACAAGGAATGCCATTTCCATATAAATTAGATAGCACCTCAGTCAACAAACACGCCGGCTAGTGTCATTAACTAGGGTTAAAAACCGCCTAAACTGGACTTTACCAATTTACTATATTTTCAATAGCACCTCAGGCAGTAAAAACGCCGGCTAGATGCCTATTTAATGCTGATTTTTACGGTTTTCTATTGAATATCCGTTTTCCGTGATGCACAAGCGCCCTTGTTTCCCTTATTTCTATTGGGAGAGCGTTTGATATTTATCAAGCCCGCTTCTGGCTATTTCAGGTACGCTCGGGCTATGCCCACAGCAAGTTTTGAACTTCCCGCTCCAGATTTGATTCGGCAAGTTAGTGTTCACTTGCTGGATGACCCGCAGGAATGGTCGTCTTTTAGCCGTTTGGATGCTAAAAATGCCGGTTGCTGGGAATCTAACTTGATGATTGAGGGCATGCATTGTGCGGCCTGTGCGCTCACCATTGAGGATGTTTTGCTGCGTGTTCCGGGTGTGGTGAAGGCCGAAGTCAGCGCGGGCAGCCACCGGGCGCGGGTGGTTTGGTCTGCGGATGACGTGCTGCCTTCGGGTTGGATGCGGGCGATTGAGGCGGCTGGCTACCGTGCTGTGCCTGCTAATGACGCTTTTTCCCGCGAAAGACGCTTGGGCGAATCACGCAAGGCACTGTGGCGTCTGGCTGTGGCAGGGCTGTGCATGATGCAGGTGATGATGTATGCCTATCCAGCTTATGTGGCTGCACCTGGCGATTTGACGGCTGAAATGGAGCAATTGCTGCGATGGGCTTCATGGGTGTTGACGCTGCCGGTGATTTTGTTTTCGTGCGGTCCGTTCTTCAGCAGCGCTTGGCGCGATGTGCTGAACAGGCGGGTCAGCATGGATTTGCCGGTTGCTATTGGCATGTTGATCACCTTTGTAGTCAGCACGGTGGGCACGTTTGAGCCGCAAGGCACTTTTGGTAAAGAGGTGTATTTTGACTCGCTGACCATGTTCGTTTTCTTTTTGCTGGCAGGTCGTTGGCTGGAGCTGCGTCTGCGCGACCGCACTGCTGGCGCGCTGGAAGCGCTGATGAACCGCTTGCCTGATAGCATCGCACGCCAGTGTGCTGACGGTACGTTTGAAGCAGTCGCGGTGCGGCGTTTGCTCGTGGGTGATGTGATACGTGTCTTGCCTGGGCAGACTTTTCCTGCGGATGGTGTGGTTTTGCTGGGCGACACCATGGTGGACGAGGCGCTGCTGACGGGTGAATCGCGCCCCGTGTCACACAGCTTGGGTAGCGCCGTGATTGCGGGTAGCCACAACTTGTCAGGCGTGGTGCAGGTGCGCGTGCAGCGGGTGGGGGCGCAAACGCGGTTTTCAGAAATCGTGGGTTTGATGGAAAGCGCATCAACCACCAAGCCACCTATCGCACAACTGGCAGACCGGATTGCCAAACCCTTTTTGATTGGCGTTTTGCTCGCTGCAGGCTTGGCATGCGCCTATTGGTGGCAGTACGACCCTGGGCATGCGCTCATGATTGCAGTCGCCGTGCTGGTGGTGACTTGCCCTTGCGCCCTGTCGCTGGCAACACCTGCAGCGATGCTGTCTGCGGCGGGAAATTTGGCGAAACGGGGTGTTTTGGTGCGCCGTTTGGATGCTTTTGAAGCCTTGGCATCTGTTGATGCCGTGATGTTCGACAAAACAGGAACTTTGACGCGCGATGCGATGGTTTTAGCGTCAATCCAGGTTCGTGACGGTGCTCAAACTGACCAAGTGCTGGACATGGCCGCTGCATTGGCGCATTATTCGCTACATCCTGTGTCCAAAGCACTGGTGGCGGCGACCAAGTCAGAGCACGCAAACCCATGGTGTGCTGATCAAGTCCATGAGGTGGCTGGTCGCGGTGTATCGGGCAAGGTTTGGCAGGGTGACGACAGCGATTCGGCATCTGAAATTGCGCTGGGTTCAGCCGAGTTTTGCGCGGTTGAAAGCATTAAAACTGAAGTTAAAACAGAGATATTGAGGTCCTTTTTGCGTGACGAGCAGGGTTGGCTGGCCACGTTTGAGTTTCATGAAGATGTGCGAAGTGATGCGTTCAGCACAGTCGAGGCACTGCAAAAAGAGGGTGTTGAGGTGTTTTTGGTCTCCGGCGACAGTGCCCAAGCTGTTGCGCGAGTAGCGGCACAGGTCGGGATTACGGCGTTTCAAGGCGGCTGCACGCCACAGGACAAGCTAGCATTTTTGCAAGATGCCCAAAAAAGAGGCAAAAAAGTAGCCGTTGTGGGTGACGGGCTCAACGATGGCCCGGTGCTCGCTGGTGCGCATGTTTCGTTTGCGTTTGGTCAAGCCGTGCCCTTGGCGCAAGCCCAGTCAGATTTTGTGGTGTTGGGTGAGCAATTGGCCTTGGTCGTCAAAACGATGGGTTTGGCCAAGCAGACTATGCGCGTTGTCAAACAGAATCTTTGGTGGGCAGCGAGTTATAACGCACTGTGTGTTCCTTTGGCAGTTATGGGTTTACTGCCTGCTTGGTTGGCTGGTTTGGGGATGGCGTTTAGTTCACTTTTTGTTGTGTTGAATGCTTTGAGACTCACAAATAGCAATATGCAAAGCAATCAACAAAGCAAAAAATTACAGGAAATCCGCTGATGGACATTCTTTATTTACTGATTCCTTTGTCGGTGATTCTCGTTTTTTTCATCCTGGGTGGGCTGTGGTGGGCGATCTACCGTGGTCAATTTGACGATATTGAGTCCGAAGGTGAGCGAATCCTCAAAGATTCTTAAGAATTTTGGCTTTGGTTTGATGTACGTCAAACGGTTGCAGGGTTAGCCATAGGAAACTCGTAACAAATAAACTCAGAAGAGGTGCCAATGAACTTTCCCAATGCGCAAGCGACGACTTACAACGACAAAGTTGTCAGGCAATTCGCGATCATGACTGTGGTTTGGGGTGTGGTTGGCATGCTGGTTGGCGTCATCATCGCCGCACAGTTGACTTGGCCAGAACTCAATTTTGGCATCCCGTGGCTCAGTTATGGGCGATTACGGCCCTTGCACACCAATGCGGTGATTTTTGCATTTGGTGGTTGCGGCTTGTTTGCATCTGCGTACTACGTAGCGCAAAGAACTTGTCACGTCAGATTGTTTGGCGACAAACTTGCTGCATTTACGTTTTGGGGGTGGCAATTGGTGATTGTGGCTGCTGCCATTTCTTTGCCAATGGGTTACACGCAAGGCAAAGAGTATGCTGAGCTTGAGTGGCCGATCGATATTTTGATCACCTTGGTTTGGGTATCGTTTGCCATCGTTTTCTTTGGCACGATTGGTACGCGCAAAGTTAGACATATTTACGTTGCCAATTGGTTTTTTGGCGCGTTCATCATCGCGGTGGCGTTGTTGCATCTCGTCAACAGTGCAGCCATTCCATCGGGATACATGACTTCTTATTCAGCCTACGCAGGCGTGCAAGACGCCATGGTGCAGTGGTGGTACGGCCACAATGCCGTGGGCTTCTTTCTGACGGCGGGTTTCTTGGGCATGATGTATTACTTCATCCCTAAGCAGGCTGAGCGTCCTGTTTATTCTTACCGTTTGTCAATCGTCCACTTCTGGGCGCTGATCTTCACCTATATGTGGGCGGGTCCGCACCACCTGCACTACACAGCCTTGCCTGACTGGACGCAATCTGTGGGTATGGTGTTCTCCTTGATTTTGCTGGCGCCTAGCTGGGGCGGCATGATCAACGGCATCATGACTTTGTCCGGCGCTTGGCACAAACTGCGTGACGACCCGATTCTGCGTTTCTTGATCGTCTCTTTGTCGTTCTACGGTATGTCTACTTTTGAAGGCCCGATGATGTCGATCAAAACGGTCAATGCGCTCTCGCATTACACCGATTGGACGGTGGGTCACGTTCACTCTGGCGCGCTTGGTTGGGTGGGTTTGGTCACCATGGGCTCTATGTATTACCTGATTCCACGTTTGTTTGGTCAAAAACAGATGTACAGCGTCAAAGCAATTGAAATCCATTTTTGGACAGCAACGATTGGTATTGTGATTTACATCGCAGCCATGTGGATTGCCGGTGTCATGCAGGGTTTGATGTGGCGCGCTGTGAACGCAGACGGTACCTTGACATATACCTTTGTGGAGTCAGTTAAAGCAACATTTCCGTTCTATGTGTTGCGTTTGATTGGCGGTTTACTCTACCTCAGCGGTATGTTGATCATGTTGTGGAATGTACTCAAGACGGCGACGAATGGTCGCTCGGTAAACGTCAATATTTCCCTTCCTGCGATTCCCGTTCACGCCTGAGAAAGCAAAATTACCATGGCAAATAATAATTCTAGCGGCGGCCTGTCGCACGAAAAAATTGAAACCAACAACTTCTTGATGATCGTCTTGATCTTGCTGGTCTTGTTAGTGGGTGGATTGGTGGAAATCGTCCCCTTGTTCTTCCAAAAATCGACCACAGAACCTGTTAAAGGTTTGATGCCTTACACAGCGCTGCAATTGGCCGGACGTGACATTTACGTGCGTGAAGGTTGCTACAACTGTCATTCGCAGATGATTCGCCCCTTCCGCGCTGAAACGCTGCGTTATGGTCATTATTCTGTGGCGGGTGAGTTTGTGTATGACCACCCATTCCAGTGGGGTAGCAAGCGCACTGGGCCTGATCTGCACCGTGTCGGTGGCAAGTACAGCGACCAGTGGCATCATGACCACTTGAACAACCCGCGTGATTTGGTGCCTGAGTCAAACATGCCCGCCTATCCATGGTTGCTGAAAGATCTTGTGGATTCAGCCTCGATGCCGACACATATGAAAGCATTGAGAACTGTTGGCGTGCCGTATACAGATGAGCAGATAGCCAAATCTGCAGATGACGTCAAAGGCAAAACAGAAGTTGAAGCGGTTATTGCCTACCTGCAAGTTTTGGGTACTTTGGTCAAATAAGTAAAGAGGTTTATATGGAACTCGATATCAACACCCTTAGATCTATTGCCACAGTAGCAGGCTTCATCACATTTATTGGGATTTTGTTGTGGGCATATTCAAGCCGAAATACAGCCGATTTCGAAGAAGCATCCAAGCTCCCCTTTGAGCAAGATTGATGCACCACAAGAACCATAAGAACCGCACTACAAGGATAAAAAATGAGCGACTTTACAAGTAATTTCTGGTCATTATTTGTTGCCGGAATCACCATTGTCAGCATACTTGCTTGTCTGCTACTGTTATGGTTTAGCGGCAAAGCAAAAGCGATGACAGCGAGCGACAACACCACAGGCCATGTGTGGGATGGTGATTTGCGTGAAATGAACAACCCACTGCCGCGCTGGTGGGCATGGTTGTTTGTTTTAACGATTGTTTTTTCTTTCGTCTACTTGGCGCTCTACCCTGGCTTGGGTACTTATGCGGGGACGCTGGGTTGGACATCGACGGGTCAACACCAAGCAGAAGTCGCTAAAGGCAATGCCGAGGTTGCACCGCTCTTTGCCAAATTTTCTGCGATGAAACCAGAAGAGATGGCGAAAGACCCGCAAGCCATGGCTATTGGCGAGCGTCTGTATATGAACAATTGTGCCCAGTGCCATGCTTCTGATGCGCGTGGCAGTAAAGGTTTTCCTAATTTAACAGATGGTGATTGGCTGCATGGCGGCACGCCAGAAAAAATCAAAGAAACGTTGACGAAAGGCCGCATCGGCAACATGCCACCGATGGCGGCCGCTGTCGGTTCTGCCGATGATGTGAAGAATGTCGCTCAATACGTGTTGAGCCTCTCGGGTAGCCCGCACGACTCACTGCAAGCAGCTCTTGGTAAATCTAAATTTGGCGCCTGTGCCGCTTGCCACGGTATTGATGGCAAAGGCAACCAAGCTTTGGGTGCGCCTAATTTAACGGATGATATTTGGTTGCACGGCTATGGTGCTCCTGCCATTGTTGCAATGATCAATGCCGGCAAAGTCAACCAAATGCCTGCACAAAGTGAAAAATTAACCGAAGCTCAAATTCATGTGTTGACATCTTATGTTTGGGGTTTTTCAAACAAAGGCTCTGTTGCTCAGTAACTCATTGAGCGCTGCAACTTAAAACCATTTGAAAGACCTTGTTTGAGTAGTCAGGAATCAACCCCGCGGAAAGTCATCCCCATCATTGCAGTAGAGCCAGATGCGGAGATGATCTCTCTTTACGCGTCGCATGAAAAGATTTATCCCCGTAGCGTGTCGGGGTTCTTTTCAAACTGGCGCTGGGGCATGGTTTTTTTGACGCAACTGGTGTTTTATGGCGTCCCTTGGTTGGAGTGGGGGCAGCGGCAAGCTGTTTTGTTTGACCTGGGTGCGCGGCGGTTTTATGTCTTTGGGCTGGTGCTGTATCCGCAAGATTTCATCTACCTCACAGGTATTTTGGTTATCTCGGCGCTGTCCTTGTTCTTGTTTACAGCTGTAGCAGGTCGATTGTGGTGTGGTTATGCCTGTCCACAAACGGTCTACACTGAAATTTTTCTGTGGATAGAAAAGAAGGTCGAGGGTGATCGCTCAGCCCGCATGCGGCGCGATGCGCTACCCTTGTCGCTAGATAAGTTCACGCGCAAGAGTGCCAAGCACTTTCTTTGGCTGCTGCTGGCTTTGTGGACGGGCTTTACATTTGTGGGCTATTTCACGCCCATCAAAGAATTAGGGCTGGAGTTTGTGCAAATGCGCATGAGTTCGTGGGAAGTTTTTTGGACGTTCTTCTATGGCTTTGCCACCTACGGCAATGCCGGCTTCATGCGCGAGCAGGTTTGCAAACACATGTGCCCCTATGCACGCTTTCAAAGTGCGATGTTTGACAAGGACACCTTGATCGTGACTTATGATGAGGAGCGCGGCGAGCCACGTGGGGCGCGGTCGCGCAAAGCAGACCCAGTTGCTTTAAATCTTGGTGCTTGTATCGACTGCACTTTATGCGTTCAAGTTTGCCCTACAGGGATTGATATTCGAAAAGGCCTGCAGTACGAATGCATTGGCTGTGGTGCCTGTGCAGATGTCTGTGACACTGTGATGGATAAGATGGGTTATGCGAGAGGGCTGGTTAAGTACTCCACCCAAAACGCCATCAACCAACACTGGACGAAGTCGCAAACTTTGCGTCATGTCTTGCGGCCACGTGTTTTGATTTATACGGCCATCTTGGCTGCAATTGTGATCGCCATGCTGGTGAGCTTGTCTTTGCGCACGCCGTTTAAAGTGGACGTTGTGCGCGACAGGGGAGTCATGGCTAGAATCGTAGCGGGTGGAAAAATTGAAAACGTATATCGATTGCAATTGATGAATGCCACAGAATCTACTCAACGCTACAAAATATCTGCGTCGGGCTTGCCTAGCTTGGTTGTTGGTTCTGAAAATGTCGTAACTGTCGGTTCGACTGAGTCGCGGTGGGTCGCGGTGCGTGTGCAAGCGCCTTTCGACTCCGCCGCGCCAGGCTCGCATGCCATCCAGTTTGAGATTGAAGCTTTAGATTCCCAAGATCGTTTGACGGAAAAATCTGTTTTTTTAGTGCCACGTTGATTTTGAATTGATGTCACACCTATTCTTATGTCAGGAGTATTCATGAACAAAAATTCTCTAAATACCCATGCCCCATGGTGGAAATTTGGGCACGTATGGTTGGTTATTGCAGGGCCAGCCATCGTCGTGGTGGCTAGTTTCATCACCTTATATCTCGCCATCACGAGACCAGATCCGGTGATTACCGAAGATTACTACCTTAAAGGCATTGAGATCAATAAGACTTTGGGAGCTACTGTTCAAGATGCCAGCATGGCACCAGCGATTCAGGCGCGGAACCACGCACAAACAGGTGCTGTGCCCGTTCTTAAATCTCTAGAAAAACCTTGAAGAACATGAGTAAAGAAACGACCGAGGCGATGGCGACAGAGACGCAGACGACCAGCGTGTTGGTACAGCGCATCATGTGGATAGTTTGGCCATCTTTTATGATGGCTGGCGTGCTTGAAATACTCGTCTTTGCCATGGTTGACCCGCAGGATCTGCATCGGTTTGGTCAAACTGTGCAATTGTCTCGACAAGGTATATACACAGTCGCATTCTTTGTGTTTTGGCTTGTCACCATGCTGTCGAGTGCTTTGACAGCTTTGCTTGCCATTCCGTCTTTAGAGGTGAATCAACAATAGTGGACTCTAAAACGTTAACTTTCCCAGACTAATCGCAAGCTTTTGGGTTAATGATATCTTTTAGAGCATCTGTCTTCAAGATGCGAATGTTACGTTGTTTGACCTCAATAATGCCGTCTTCTACAAACTTTGAGAAAGTCCGACTCACCGTCTCAATTTTCATCCCCAGATAGCTGCCAATTTCTTCTCGGCTCATCCGAAGTAGCAACTCAGTTTGCGAAAATCCGCGCGCGTGTAGTCGTTGCACAAGGTTTAATAAAAACGCAGCCAAGCGCTCCTCAGCACGCATGCTGCCTAAAAATAAAATAACACCATGCTCACGGACTATCTCACGGCTCATGATTTTGTGAACATGACGTTGAAGCGAGTTGACTTCGCGCGATATTTCCTCGATGCGGTCAAACGGCAAGACGCAAACCTCGGCATCTTCCAGTGCCACGGCATCGCAGCTATGGACGTCGTTAACAATGCCGTCAAGGCCAACAATCTCGCCAGCCATTTGGAAGCCGGTGACTTGAGCACGCCCATCTTCAGAGGTAATGCAAGTTTTGAAAAAACCAGTGCGGATAGCAAATAAATTGGTGAACTTCTCACCGTTATGAAACAGCACATCGCCGCGTTTTATTTTACGTTGCGTCGTAACCAAGTCGTCAATACGATCCAGCTCATCGTCGCTTAAGCCCATGGGCATACACACATCCCTCATGTTGCAATTTGAGCAGGCTACTTTTATTGTTTGAAAGGTCATTCGTTAATTCTGACACCATTTATTTTTTATTGTTTGAAAGGTCATTCGTTAATTCTGACACCATTTATTGAAATTGCAACTTGTAGTTGCAATTTACGAGTTGCAACTTACAACGTATAACTTGTAACTAATACATCGAACCTTTGTTCAAAGGCATTTGATTAACATCAATACATGATTCAGCTGCTTCGTTCATAGTCAACCATCAGTTGAGGATTCGATATGACTATAGCAACACCATTATTTTCAGAGGACTTGATTCGTCGTTATGACACGAGTGGGCCACGTTACACCTCTTATCCAACGGCAGATCGTTTTGTAGAAGCATTTTCCGATGTGGAATACGAGCAAGCCTTAACCCTAAGAAAATGCGGCATATCATCACAGAGGCTACCACTGTCACTTTATGTACATATACCTTTTTGTGAGTCGCTGTGTTACTACTGTGCGTGTAACAAAATAATTACAAAACACCATGACAGCTCTGCAAAATATTTGCACTATTTGGGTCGTGAAGTTGATTTACATACTTCAATATTGGGTGTTAGGCAGACCGTGTCGCAACTACATTTGGGTGGCGGAACGCCCACTTTCTTGACGGATGACGAGTTGAGGGAGTTGATGGCTATGTTGCGCCGAAATTTCACGTTTGCTATCGGTGGCGAATACTCCATTGAAGTCGATCCAAGAACCATAGATGCTAAGCGGTTAGACACGCTTGCTGAATTGGGCTTCAATCGCTTGAGTTTTGGTGTTCAAGACTTCGACCCTGCAGTTCAAAAAGCTGTCCATCGCTTGCAGCCTGCAGAGTTGGTATTTTCCTTGGTGAAAGCGGCTAGAGAGCGACATTTTGAGTCGATTAATGTTGACTTGATCTACGGTCTGCCCATGCAAAGCCCGGAGTCATTCGACCGCACTTTGGCACAGATCAACGAGTTGCGACCAGACCGTATTGCGTTGTACGCCTATGCACATTTGCCAGAGCGTTTCAAACCTCAGCGTCGAATTGATTCGCTTGAATTGCCCAGTGCTTCGGCCAAAGTTTCGATGATGTCGCGTTCCATGGATGCTTTGGTGAGCGCAGGCTATGTCTATGTGGGCATGGACCATTTCGCGCTGCCAAACGATGCGTTGGCTGTTGCCAAGCGACAAGGTCGCCTGCATCGTAACTTTCAAGGCTACAGCACCCAGCCGGATTGCGACTTGATCGGTTTGGGCGTTTCTTCGATTGGCCGCATAGGTGCAACGTACAGTCAAAATGCTAAGACTTTAGATGACTATTACGATCAGCTCGACCAAGGGCGTTTCCCCGTGGTACGTGGCATAGCACTGTCGCGGGATGATTTGGTTCGTCGTTGTGTCATCATGGCTTTGATGTGCCAAGGCCACGTGCTGCTTGAATCCATCGAGTTGGCATTTTTGATAGATTTTAAAAGCTACTTTTCCGCTGAAATGGAAATACTTCAGAAGCTGCAGGAGCAGGGTTTGGTTGTCGTGGAACCAAGTGGCATACAGGTGACTGACATGGGCTGGTTTTTTGTACGTGCAGTTGCCATGGTGTTTGACAAGTATTTGCAGACGGACCGTAACCGCGCAAAGTTTTCGAAAATCATTTAACGAAATCCTTTAATTCCGTTAGTTTCCGTTAGTATTTGGTTCATGCAATCATCTCTCGCAATCACGGCGCTTTTCATGGGCTTGGCGGGTGGCCCACACTGTATCGCTATGTGTGGTGCTGCGTGCGCGGGTATAGGGCAGGCGGCTGGTGTGAATAAAAACTCAGCCATGTGGACGTTTCAAGCCGGGCGCATCATTGGCTACTCTGCTTTGGGCGCTCTGGCTGCGGCATCTATGCAAGGTTTGGGTTGGTTAACCATTCAATCGGCTGCTCTCAGACCTGTGTGGACGCTGTTTCATGTGGCGACGATGCTGCTGGGGCTGCTGTTGGTTTGGAAAGCGCGTCAGCCCGTTTGGTTGGAATCCGCAGGTCGTAAAATATGGGCAGGCGCACGTGCTTTGGCGGCTGGCAAGGGTAAAGGCGCACCCTTGGTTATTGGCGCATTGTGGAGTTTTTTACCCTGCGGCTTGCTTTATTCTGCGCTACTTGTGGCCAGTTTGACGGGCAAAACTATTGACGGTGCTATCGTCATGGCGCTGTTTGCTTTGGGAACCAGCGTTTCCATGATGGTTGGGCCGTGGTTGTGGTTACGACTGCGTGGGCAGAGTAACGGCAATTGGGGTGTGCGTTTAGCTGGGTTGGCGCTTGCAGCTAGCTCTGCTTGGGCGCTGTGGATGGGTTTTATGCATGACACAGCGCCTTGGTGTATTACTCCCGCCTAATTAAAGCCCAGTTTGGTTTAGCTACCCCGCGTGATCGGCATTTCCACGTCACGCGGGTTGGCAGCATATTTGCCCAGTTCCAGCTTGGCGATAGAGTTGCGATGCACCTCATCTGGGCCGTCAGCAAAGCGCAGCGTGCGTGCATGGGCATAGGCCATGGCCAGCGGGAAATCATCACACATACCGCCGCCGCCGTGCACTTGCATCGCCCAGTCAATCACTTGGCAGGCCATGCTTGGGGCGACGACTTTGATCATGGCGATTTCGTTTTTCGCAAACTTGTTGCCACCCATGTCCATCTTCCACGCAGCTTTCAGCGTCAACAGGCGCGCCATGTCGATTCTGCAGCGTGCTTCGGCAATGCGCTCTTGCGTCACGGTTTGTGACGCCACAGTTTTGCCAAATGCGGTGCGGCTGGATGCGCGTTTGCACATCAGCTCCAGCGCACGCTCTGCCACGCCAATCAGGCGCATGCAGTGGTGAATGCGACCAGGCCCTAAGCGGCCTTGCGCGATTTCAAAACCACGGCCTTCGCCCAGCAAAATATTGCCTGCAGGCACGCGCACATCGGTAAACGTCATTTCCATGTGGCCGTGCGGTGCATCGTCATAGCCCATCACACTGAGCGGGCGAATGATGTTGATGCCTTTAGCATCCGCCGGTATCAAAATCATGCTTTGCTGCGAATGGCGCGGTGCCTCTGGGTCGGTTTTCCCCATGGTGATGAAGATTTGGCAACGCGGATCGCCCGCGCCAGAAATCCACCACTTGCGTCCGTTGATAACGTACTCGTCACCTTGTCGCTCAATGCGGGTTTCGATGTTGGTGGCATCGGAAGACGCCACATCCGGCTCTGTCATCGCAAATGCAGAGCGGATTTCGCCCTCAAGCAATGGTTTTAACCAACGTTTTTTATTTTCATCTGAGCCGTAGCGTGCAATCGTTTCCATGTTGCCCGTATCCGGTGCGGAGCAGTTAAACACCTCGCTTGCCCAAGGAACTGCACCCATGATTTCAGCCAAAGGTGCGTATTCTTGATTCGTCAAACCCGCGCCGGTGTAGCCCGAGGCCGCCGCGCTGTCCACCGGTAAGAACAAGTTCCACAATCCGGCTGCTTTGGCTTTCGGCTTGAGCTTTTCAATCGTTTGCAGTGGCGTCCAGCGCTTGCCGGCTTTGGTGTTGGCTTCTAGCTCTTCTGCGTACGCTTTTTCTGCAGGATAAATGTGTTCGTTCATGAACTGCAATACTTTAGCTTGCAGTTCTTTTGTTTTAGGTGAGTAGTCAAAATCCATGATGTTTTCCTAGGTTAGCTCAGTTATTGCTGTCAAAAATGTTTCGATAAATAGGTTCAAACTTGTTGCGCAAACTTCCAGCCCATTTGTGCCAGCTGCCTTGCACCGGCGCCCGAGCTAACAGCTTGAGCGCTAGAGGCAGTACCGGCTTCCACGCGCTTCGCAATGCCTTGCAAAATAGCCGCGAGTCTGAACAAGTTGTAGGCCATGTAAAAGTTCCAATCGGCCTTTAATTCTGCAGGCGTACACAGCTTTGTGCTGTCGCAATAGCGACGGATGTACTCAGCCTCACTGGGAATGCCCAGCGCTGCTAAATCCAAGCCGCCAATACCGCGGAACGATCCCGGTGGAATGTGCCAAGACATGCAGTGGTAGCTGAAGTCAGCCAGCGGATGCCCGATGGTGGACAGCTCCCAATCCAACACCGCAATCACTCGGGGCTCGGTGGCGTGAAACATCAGGTTGTCCAACCTGAAATCGCCATGCACGATGCTGATTTTGGAGGCATCCAACGCGCTGGCTGGAATATGCGTGGGCAGCCAGGCCATCAGTTCGTCCATCTCAGGGATGGGCACCGTGATCGATGCGTTGTACTGGCGCGTCCAGCGGCCGATTTGGCGTTCAAAATAATTGCCCGATTTGCCGTAGCCGCTCAAGCCCTGCTTCTGCACATCCACCTTGTGCAATGCCGCAATCACACGGTTCATCTCGGCGTAAATCTCACCGCGTTGTACCGTTGTCATGCCAGGCAATGATTGGTCCCACAGCACGCGGCCGTTCATGCATTCCATGACGTAGAAGGCGCGGCCAATCACAGCTTCGTCTTCGCACAGGCAGTACATTTTTGGCACCGGCACATCGGTGCCAGCCAAGCCGCTCATGACCGCAAATTCGCGCTCGACAGCATGTGCTGAAGGCAGCAGCTTGGCCACAGGGCCGGGCTTGGCCCGCATCACGTAGTTCATGCTCGGTGTGACGAGCTTGTATGTGGGGTTAGATTGCCCACCTTTGAACATTTCAACAGTGAGCGGGCCTTTGAAGCCGGCTAAATGTTGGTCTAAATAGTTGCTGAGCGCGGCAACGTCAAACAAATGTTTTTCCGACACTTCTTTGGTACCGACAAAATGGTCAAAACCTTCCATCACATATAACTCCCACATTTTTCACATAGTGTAATACGCAGCCCTCCGAGAGGAGCAATTTTTCTAAGGGCGGCCAGTCGAAAAATATTCATTTTTATTCCTCCACATTAGTTATTCGACTCAGTGCCACACGGTCGCGTATCACCAAACCACCCTGTTCGATGCGCAGCACGCCGTCGCGCTCCATGGCTTTGAGTTCTTGGTTGACGCGCTGGCGCGACGCACCCAGCAGCTGCGCCAGCTCTTCTTGCGCCAGCTGCAGGCTGATGCGCATTTCTGCGCCATTTTCTAAGTTGGGGACACCGTAGCTGCGCACCAGATGTACCAATTGCTTGGCTAGGCGCGCGCGCAGGGGCAGGGTGTTCAAGTCTTCCACTAAGCCGTAGAGCTGGCGAATGCGCCGCGCGTGCAGGCGCAGCAAAGCTTCGTACAACTCGGCGTGAAGCGCCAAAATCTTCATGAAATCGGCTTTGGCAACGCACAAAATCGTCGAATCGCCATGCGCGTAAGCATCGTGCGTACGCCTGTCGCCATCGAAAATAGACACATCGCCAAACCAAATGCCAGGCTCAACATACGTCAATGTGATTTGTTTGCCAGACACCGAGGTTGAGCTCACCCGAACAGCGCCTTTGGCGCAAGCTATCCAAGACTCTGGCGGTTCACCTCGTGCAACGATCAAGTCACCGTCTTTGTACCGTCGCACGTAAGCGCACCGCAAAATGTCGTGCCGTAGTGATGGGGAGAGCGAGGAAAACCAGCGCCCTGTGTTGATCGCGGCGCGTTCTTCGATGGTAAGAATTGGTTCGTCCATGGGGCTGTATGCTAATTTCAGTAAAGTTGATTGCTTCAATGCATTGTCGCCTAGCGGCACTTCGGGTTTGTACCAAGTGTCGCTTGCGCGTCAAGATCGCAGAAAGTCGCTTCAGTAAATGGTGATAAACCCACAAATTGTTACTCAAAACGCTGTGTAAAGTTCAGCGCTAGCTTCAAAAATAAGTGGTGCTAAATGTAAGATGCCGCACATGATTTTTCACAGCCTCTCAATTGCATTTATATCCAAATCCTATTTTTCCGCACTTTTAGCACTCTGTGCCGCGCTGTTGATGCTGGCGCTTTCTGGCTGCATTAGCAGCCCTGGAAGCCAGCACATCGACTACGTCATCTCCCAAAAGCCGCTGCCGCAGCCGATGTTGCAATTGCAGCCAACGCCGCCCGTGCTGGTCTTGCAGCACATCCAACCAGAGCAGCAATCACAGCCCTTGCTTCAAACGCTGAGCAGCTATGGTGACGCTACGTGTACATCCGCCTCTCACCTTCAATCAGACATGCTCAACCGCGTGAACCGCATTCGTGCCGCAGGCGCTGTGTGTGGCGATGTGCGTTACCCGGCAACAGGGCCGTTGCGCTGGAATAGCAAGCTGCAGCAGGCCGCCGCCGCGCACTCGCACGACATGGCCGATCATAATTTTTTAACCACAAAAGCGCCACCAATGGCACCACGCTGTCCGAGCGTCTGCGCAGCGTGGGCTACAGGTATCAAGCTGCTGGTGAAAACATTGGCGCTGGTCCCGCCACCGTCGCGCAGGTTGTGGACATGTGGGTTACCAGCCCCGGCCACTGCGTGACCTTGATGACAGCAAATTTTGTAGACCTGGGTGCTAGCTGCAAAAACAATAGCAACTCTTACTACAAAACCTATTGGACGCTGAAAGCCGCAACGCCACTCTAAGCCTGCATTAATCTAGCTTTAAAACTTAAATTTAGGTTAAAGGTGGCTTATTGCTTGCCTGAGTTGCTATTATAAATATAGTTTACTTTTGCACTACAAATTTCATGTTGATGCGCAATGGCGTGTTTTTTAGACGACATAAGCTGCAAGGATTTGTAAAAACGTGATCAAAGTCACATCCGTTTTTCGAATTGCCCTGTAGGATTGCGCCTACATGAAAACATACATTCCAAACCCAAACAAAACCAGCTCACAACGACTCGCACGCAGCGCGGCTTCACTGGCTTTGGTCGCTCTGCTCAGCGCCTGTGGCGGTGGCGGCTCAAATTCGGGTGACAACGCCGTGCTGTCAGCCGTGGCAACGGGGGGTGATGTCACCTGCGGCATGCTCAATTTTCAGGCTGAGATGACAGCCCAAGTCAACAACGCGCGTGCCGCTGGTGCTGTGTGCGGTGGCGTGGCTTTCCCGCCAGCCGCTGGCCTGCGCTGGGACACGCAGCTGCAAAACGCAGCCACGGCCCATTCAGAAGACATGGCCAGCCACAACTTTTTTGCCCACCAAAGCCCGACCAATGGCTCAACCCTGCGTGAGCGCATCCCCGCTGCGGGCTACAAATACAGCTCTGCCGGTGAAAATCTGGGCGCCGGCCAAACCTCGATCGCACAAGTAGTCTCTGAATGGCTAGCCAGCCCCGGCCATTGCTCAACTTTGATGAAGGCCAACTTTGTCGATATGGGCGTCAGCTGCAAATCCAATCCGGGCACCGCTTACGGCACCTATTGGACCATGGAGCTGGGCGTTCGATAAAAACAGGTTAAAATAGGTAAAATATGGCTCTAGACGACGTATTATATGCCTAAGTTGCTATTAAAAGCATAGTAAAGATTCATCTTTAAACAACATGACACCGATCCAGCCGACCCAAACGCCAACGACCAAAACGCCATTGACCGCTTGGGTGATGGCACTGAGTTTGACTTTGACAGCCTGCGGTGGTGGTGGTTCATCGACCGCAACGCCCACACCGACCCCGACCCCGACCCCAACTGCAACGCCTTCCGCCACGCCGTCTGCAACCCCCACACCCGCTGCAACGCCTACGCCCGCTGCGACGCCTACGCCAACGTCAACGCCAGCTCCCACACCGACTGCAGCAGAATGTCCTTTCGGTGATTACAAATCGGCTGTTGCTGCTGAGATCAACGCTATTCGTTCAAAACCTCAAGTTTGCGGTGGCGTTACTTACCCAGCCGTTGGGGCATTGGGATGGAATAGTCAGTTAGAAACTGCGGCCACTGTTCATTCAAACGACATGGCGGTCAATAACTTCTTTACCCATCCCGGCACAGACGGCTTAAGTGTCGGCGCACGAGCAAGTGCCGCAGGTTATTCCTATGGCCGGGTAGGGGAAAACATTGCGGGCGGGCAATCTTCTGCTTCGCAAGCAAGTGCTGATTGGCTAGCAAGTGCTAGCCATTGCTCAAACATGATGACGGCGTCGTTTGTGGATATTGGTGTTAGCTGCAAAACTAACCCTAGTGCCACGTATGTCTATTATTGGACGTTAGTGATGGGAAATCATTAAATTATAGGTTTATACGCCTATAGCCGACGTATTATCTGCCTAAACTGCTATTAAAAATATAGTGTTTATTAGCTGTCAATCTATTCGTACTTCGGCGTCGTTTTACTCAAAAACGCCTCAATCCCAATCGCGGCATTGTTGTGGCGCACATTGGCGACGAAGTTATCGCGCTCTAGTTTCAAATGTTCATGCAAGCTGTTGGCGGCCGCTTCGTTGACCAGTTCTTTGCAGCTGGCCAGCGAGTTGGGCGCTCTGGCGTTTAGCGTATCAGCCAAAGCCAAGGCTTCCGTCAATGCCGCACCTTGATTAACCAGTCGGTTAATCAACCCAAAGGTATGCATGCGCTGCGCATCTAACTTGTTGCCACACATCAACAATTCCGTCACCAGCTGGCGCGGCAGGGCGCGGCTGAGTGACCAACTGCCGCCGCCGTCTGGCGACAGCGCTACGTTGCTATAAGCCATCAAAAACACCGCATTTTGCGCAGAAACGATGAAATCACAAGCAAGAGCCAGTGAAAACCCCGCCCCTGCTGCCGCCCCCTCAACCGCCGCAATCACGGGCTTGGGGAAGACGCGAATCGCCTCTATCCAGCTGTGCAGCGCCTCGATGCTGGCTTTTTGCACTTCGGACGGCGCTTGGCGTCTGTCCAGCATGCGCCGCAAATCGCCACCCGCGCAAAAGGCTGGACCCGTCGGCGTGTTCGCCCCAGTGATGATGACGCTGCGCACCTCGGGGCTGGATTCAGCCGCGTTCAGCGCCTCAATACCGGCGGCGTAGATTTCAGGGCCTAGTGCGTTGCGGTTCTCGGGGTTGCTGATGGTCAACACCATGGTCAGGCCGTGGCTGGTGCTTTTGAGTTCTGCGGGCATGGGGATATTCCTAAACTTAAAAAGTTTTATTCCTCAGTATGAAGTAACGACAAACCAATCGCGCCACGGCGGCGCAGCCATGGGCTGGGGCGGTAGCGCGGGTCGCCATAGACGGTTTGCATGTTGAACAGCACTTCCAGCACATTGGTCGGGCCATACAAATTGCCCATCGCCAGGGGCCCAAGTGGGTAGCCCAAGCCCAGCGTCACGGCGGTTTCAAGATCTTGCGGGCTGCAGACTGATTGCTGGCAAATGTCTGCCGCGATGTTGACGATGGTGCTCACCACACGCTGCGTCACAAAACCGCCAGTGTCGCGTATCACACTCACTGCTTTGCCGTCGCGGGCGAAGAGGGCGTGTGCGGCGTCGCGCATGTCGGCGCGGGTGGAGGGGTTGGTGGCGAGTACTCGCCTTTTTGTAGCAGCATCGTCAACCATCATGTCGATGCCCACGGTGCGGCTCGGGTCTAAGCGCTCCACCACGGCCACGGTGGTGATGTCAAAGCCCAGCGGCGCGACGATGGTGAGCGCATTCATAGACGGCGAAGCGCCCGTTTCAATCGTCGCGCCCAAGTCTTTCAGCAACTGCAGCAACTCAGATCGGCGCGAGGCGCGGGGCGACACCCACACGGGCGGCATCTCGACCACCACAGGCACAGCCGGCTCAGGCGGAATCACCGACACGCCATCTTTGTAGTCGTAAAAGCCCGCATTGGTTTTGCGCCCCAGCACGCCGCCGGCCAAACGCTGTGCGGTGATCACACTCGGCCGGTAGCGCGGTTCTTCAAAATACTGGTGGTAAATCGACTCCATCACCGGGTGCGACACGTCCAGCGCGGTCAAATCCATCAGCTCAAACGGCCCGAGCTTGAAGCCGGCCTGGTCGCGCAAAATGCGGTCAATCGTCACGAAATCGGCCACGCCCTCGCTCACAATCCGCAACGCCTCCGTGCCAAAGCCGCGCCCCGCGTGGTTGACGATGAAGCCCGGTGTGTCAGCCGCCTGCACCGCTTTGTGCCCCATTTGCTGGGCGTACGCTGAGAGTTTGGCGCAAATGGTGGGGTCGGTTTTCAGGCCAGCAATCACCTCGACCACCTTCATCAGCGGTACGGGGTTGAAGAAATGGTAGCCGGCGAACTGTGCAGGGCGCTTCAAGCCAGCGGCAATCGCGGTGACAGACAACGACGAGGTGTTGCTGACCAAAACGGCATCAACCGCGACCATGGCTTCAATCTCGCTCAACACGGTTTGTTTGACTTTGAGGTTTTCGACGATGGCTTCTACCACCAAGTCGCAGTGCGCTAAGTCGTGCATCGTCACTGCTACGTGCAGTTTGGCGCTGCGACTAGCCGCTTCAAACTCGGTAACGCGGCCTTTTTCAACCAGCTTGGTCCATTGTTGGACGATGGCGGTGCGTGCCTTATGTGCCGCATCAGGCGCAGCGTCAAACAGCACCACGCGGCTGCCGGCTTGTGCGGCGATTTGCGCAATGCCGCGCCCCATGGCGCCGGTGCCGACGATGCCGACGGTTGAAAATACAGGATGGTTTGCAGTAGTCATGGCTGAATTATGCCAGTCAATAACGCGAGTCTCAGTCGAGTCACAGAGTTGACTTTGGCCGCTGTCAGACTGGTGCACAATAAGCTTTTTTCATCACGCTAAGGGAATACGGATATGGCACTCAAACTCTGCGGTTTCGCCGGCAGCAACTACCACAACAAGGTCAAACTCGCGCTGCTAGAAAAAGGCGTCGCTTTCGAGGAGGAATTGGTTTGGACGGGGATGAAAAACAACCCCGCGCTGAGCGAGCGCTCGCCGTTGGGCAAAGTGCCGTTTTTGCAGACCGAACAGGAGGTTGTTTTGGAATCCAGCGTGTGCTGCGAATACATTGAGGCGGTGTATCCAGCGCACCCGTTGATTCCAGCAGACCCGCTCAAAGCCGCCAAAGTGCGCGAGTTGGTGGTTTATTTGGATTGGCACATGGAAATGGTCGCCCGTGAGCTGTATGGCCCTGCCTTTTTTGGTGCGCCGCCAGCACCTGAAGAAAAGGTCGAGCATGTGCGTAAATTGTTGAAAAAAGGCATTGCAGGTTTTGCAGGTTTGGCTAAATTTAACCCGTATGTGGCGGGCGACACCTTTACCTTGGCCGATTGCGTGGCCATTGTGCATCTGCCCGTCATCGCCAGCATGGCTAAATTGGTGCTGCAAGAAGATGTGTTTGCCGGTTTGCCAACCCGCGATTACCTCAAAACCATGAATGAACGCCCCGCCGTGGCACAGATGAACGCCGACCGCAAGGCAAACACCGTGCTGCTGATGGAGAAAATTCGCGGTGGGAAGTAACGCGTAGAAATGAGAGGTTGACGAGCCTTGACCCCAGCACTGGTTCCACAGTTAGGGCTGCTTGGTTCCCCACCTGACCCGGTTGGCCGCTTCTCCATGTGGGAAGGCCCGTCAGGTCTGATTATAATCGAAATGGAGTTGCTATATTATTAATAGCACTTTATGCAATAAATACGCCGGCTAGATACGTATTTATAGGGTAAATTGCAGGCTTTTTGAGGTGTCCAGCTCAAATTGATCCATCGCCGTCTCTGTCAAGGCATCACCTGCCCAGGCGACCAAACTGGCAGGTGGCAAAGTTACCGCAGCCGCTCCGCAGGCGATGAGCTTGGTCAACACTTCGGGCGATTTGATGCTGGCGGCCAGCAAAGCAGGGCCGTTTTTATCACCGATGAGCTCGTTTTGCACGGCCACGCAGGCTTGCATGAAAGGCCAAACGTCGCGGCCATCGGCTACCAGTCTGCCCACATAGGGCGCGACGAAGGCGGCTTTGAGTGATTTTGCCCACAAGAGCTGTACGGGGTTGGACAGTCCGGTCAGTAAAATCGCTTGCCCCTTGGCTTGCACGACTGCAATGGTCGGCAGCCAGTCGGGGTGGCAGGGCAGTTTGATGGTCAGGCGCACATTGGCATTTTCAGCGGCAGGGCGTAGCTGGTCAAGCCATTGCAGGGCTAAAGCGGTGTCATTCGTGGGCAATTGCAGCATCAACTCGGCCATGCCGTGGTCAGCAGCAGCTTGGATGAGTAGCAAATAGGTGGCTAAGGTGACGGGTAAACCGGCTTGAAAAACCAAGCTGGGGTTGGTGGTGACGCCCTGAATGGCGGGGCAACCAGCTGGGAGTTTCCAGGTGGCAACTTGGGCAGAATCGAGGTAAATTTTCATGCTGCTATTAAACCAAAATTCAACGACGAATATCAATTAAACCGTTCGTCCTGAGCTTGTCGAAGGGTTTTAGAAGACTTCGACAGGCTCAGTCCGAACGGCTATGGTTTGTATGGATAAACAAGTTTTAAACCAAATCTTGCTTCAGGAAAATGTCTTTCAGCGGGAAAAACTGCGTGTGCAACGGCAGCAATGCACCGCCGATGGCGCGCGCGTGGCTGCCCACCATGCCCGACATCACTTTAGGCGTTTGCAAACCTTCGAGGTTGTAGTGTTTGAGCTGCTCACGCGTGGCTATGATCAATGCGGTGATGAGCGACTGGCCGAGCGAGCCGTCTATCACCGCTGCGTCTAGATCCAGCAAAGCCGTTGCGCTGGTGATGGTCATGGCCAGTGCTTGGCTGGCTTGTGCCAACCAAGGCGCCGTGTGTTCGGCATATTGCGCATCCATGATGCTGTCTTGGTGCACCAAGAGGGGGTCCAAACCGGCTTTTTCGAGCGATTGCTCAAGCTGCCAACCCGAGGCGAGCTGTAGCAGTTGCGGCGGCTGGCCGTGTTTGCCATTGTCCAGTGCGAGCCCAGTCGGCAGCGAGCCAATCGCGCCCGCATTGCCGTTTTGCCCCGCCATGATGTGCCCTGCGATGACGAGGCCACCGCCCACAAACGTGCCAACGAACACGTACAAAAAGTTGTTCACAGATATACCGTGGCCTTGCAGCATCTCAGCCATGCAGGCGCTGGTGGTGTCTTTGGCAAACTCGACAGGCAAGTTGGTCATGCCTTGTACGGTACTGAGCAAGTCTAAATGCTCCCAGCTTTTCAAGGCCTGGGCACTCTTGGCAGAAGAATCGCCCAGCAAGTTAGACCATTTGTGCATGGACAAAGGCGCCGTCAGGCCGATACCCACGGTTTTTCCCCAGTCTCTGCCCATGGTTGCTTTCAGTTGTTCGAGCGCGATTTGGATGTTGGGCAGAACGACTTCAGGGTCAGGATAGGGGTAGGTGAATTGCAGTTGGTGGCGTGTATCACCCAGAAAATCAGTGACGACAACTTCTAAGCTGCGTCGACCAACCTGCAGCCCTAAGCTAAACGCACCATTCGGGTTGAGGGAAAGCGGCACAGAGGGCTGGCCAATTTTGCCACGCACTCGGTCTTGTTTTATCAATAAATCGTCACCCTCTAAGCGGTTGACGATGATGGAGACAGTTTGCGTTGAAAGCTGGGTCAGGCGGGCAATGTCTGCTTTGGCAATGGCGCCGTGATGGCGAATCGTTTGCAGCACAATGCGCTCGTTAAACTGGCGCATGCCGCTGTGGTTCGAGCCGCGCATCATGCGCGCATCGCGGTAGATAGTCGGTGATGCTGTGACGATGTCCGTGAAATCAGAAAATCCAGAAGCAGATGAAGAAGAAGTGCTCAAACCAAAATCACACCTTTGCAAAACAGGGCATTCCCATAGGCGGTGCCTTCGCCGCATTGGATAATCAAGCTGGCCGTTTTAACTTTGTCATAAAACGCAAATCGCTCAACAGGTTCAATCTGTTTGAGCTTAACACCTTCTTTGGCAAGCAGTTTGACCACGGCGTTTTGCGCCGCTGTGCGGTGGCTGTCAGGCATGTCGCTCACGCGCATATAGGCGGCCGGATGGGTAACGTAGCCATCCAAGGGAAACACAGACAACACGGCTTGGCAGGCACGCTCAAGCGCGATGCCCGGCAAACGTACCAAGGGCTTGCCTTGTGCCAGATAGTTGGCGGTGAAGTTGGCGTCCACCACGGCCACCCATTCGCCATGTCCCATGGCAGACAAATGCATCAACAATTCGGGCGAGAGGATGGGATCAATACCTTTTAACATCAGATGGTTTCTTCTTCATTAACTGTTTTAGCTGTATGGGTTGCGAGTTCGGGTGCCAAGCTGGCTGGGTCTATCGCGCCTGTGATCAAACCGACAATTTCTTGCGGGTTGGTTTGGCTGGTCAGGCGGTTGCAAATGATGCGGCCTTGGCGGAAGACGTAAATGCGGTCTGCCAAATCAAACACCTGGCGCAGGTTGTGGCTGATGATGATGAGCGGAATGCCCCGCGCCTTCAGCCCGGTGATGATTTGTTCCACACGCGCAGTTTCAGCGACGCCCAGCGCCGCGGTAGGCTCGTCCAAAATGATCAATTTCTTGGCAAAACCCGCCGCGCGCGCAATGGCGACGCACTGACGTTGACCGCCAGACATGCCGCGCAAGCTCTCAGACATGTCTTGAATTTTCACACCAGTGGTCGACAACATCGTTGTCGATTGCTCGCGCATGGCTTTGTGGTTCAAAATAGACAATGGGCCTAGATTGATGCGGGTGATTTCGCGGCCCAAGAAAATATTGGCCGGCACGTCCAAATCTTCAGCCAAAGCCAGTGTTTGGTAGACGGTTTCCATGCCTTGGTCACGCGCATCGAGCGGGGATTTGAAGTGAACTTTGTTGCCGTCCAGCAACAAGTCGCCGCTGTTGGGCTGCTCTGCGCCAGTGATCAAGCGCACAAAGGTGCTTTTGCCCGCGCCGTTGTCGCCCACGATGGCGACGTGCTCGCCAGGCATGAGGCGGAAATTGGCCTCAGTCAGCGCTTTCACGCCGCCGTAATGCTTGGTTAGACTGCTGATTTCAAGCACGGGTTTGGTGGTAGTCATAGGAGTTTAAAGTTCAAATAGGTTGCTAGCATGCCACAAGTTCGTAGAGATTGTATTAGTAAAACTACTAGGTTTATTTAATCGAAATTGTGCTGTAATCTACATCTAGCAAGTGTTGTACCTTTCTTATAACGCGGCTAACTCAACTTAAATTTGGAGATAACCCATGATTCAAAAGCGTTTACTCGGCCAATTGGCTTTGGCGGTCGTCGCTGCTGCAGTTTTGACTGCTTGCGGCAAAAAAGAAGAAGCAGCGCCTGCAGCTGCAGCAGCACCTGCTGCTAAAGAGGTGACTGTTGCGTACATCACCAACGGCAATACGAACGAAGGCTGGACGCTGATCAACGGTGGCGCAAAAGCTGCTGGCGGCGTTGCTGGCGTGAAATTCATCGAGTTGGCTGCTGAAAAAGGCGAGTTGTCCAAGCAATTGGCTATCGTTGAGGACATGATCACCCGCAAAGTGAACGCAATCGCTATCGCCCCCGTTGACAGCGCAGGTATTGCACCAGCGATCAACAAAGCACTCGCCGCTGGCATTGCTGTTATTGCTGTGGACACCGCCATCACTGGCGCTGAAATCACATCTTATGTGGCAACCGACAACGTGCCAGCTGCCAAGGCACAAGGTGACTGGGCTGCTGACCAAGTGGCTGATACCGACACCGTCATCTACGTGACGGGCGACCAAGCGCAATCAACAGGCCGTGAGCGCAAAGAAGGCTTCTTGACTGGTTTGAAAGCTAAAAAGCCTAACGTTAAAGTGGTTGAAGTGCCTACAACTTGGGACCAAACCATGGCGCAAAACGGCGTGGAAGCTGCTTTGAAAGCCAACCCGGGTGCGAAGGTCATTGCCTGCGCATGGGACGGTGGTGCTTTGGGTGCCAAGGCAGCCTTGCTGGCAGCTGGCAAGAAGCCAGGCGACGTGAAAATCGCTGGTTTTGACGGCTCACCAGGCGGTTTGGACATGATGAAAGAAGGCTGGCAACAAGCCAACTCAGCACAAATGCTTGCCAAAATCGGCAAAGTGGGTGTTGAGTCTGCTATCGCCGCAGCCCAAGGCAAGAAAGTCGAAAAACGTATCGACACCGGTTCATTCTTGGTGTTGCCTGCCAATGTTGACCAATTCGCTAAAGATTCTGGCGTCGCCCAGTTCATGAAAGTCAAGTGATTTTAGATTTTGTAAGTGTTAGTTGAGAGAGTAAGTAGTTAAGTAAGAGAGACTTAAAGGCGACCGTTGCAAGGCGGTCGCCCTTTTTTTTAATATTTTGAGTTTATTTTCAGTATTGTTGAGGACGGCCATATGAATTCCCTGAAACTAATCGCCCGCCAAGAGTGGTATGGCGCTTTTGTCGCTGTGCTGGTGTTGGCCCTGTTCTTGACCGTTGCCTCTCCCTATTTTTTAACCACGGGTAATTTGTCCAACATCTTGGTGCAAGCCTCTGTGGTGGCACTGCTGGCCGGTGGCCAAACCTTTGTTATTTTGACCGGCGGTGTGGACCTGGCCGTCGGTGCGATCACCGCGCTGGCCGGTGCGATTGCCGGGCACATGATGATCAAGCTCGGCATCAACCCCTATGTTGCCATCCTCGCTGCTTTGGCCATTGGCGCTGCGGTGGGCGTGTTTAACGGTTATTTGGTGGCCTTCGTCGGCATCCCCTCTTTCATTGTCACGTTGGGTGGTTTGACGCTGTGGCGCGGCTTGGCGTTTGATGCTACCGGCGGCTTTGACAACTCGGGCATGCCGCCGTTGATTCGGTTTTTAGGCTATGGCGATTTTTTAGGCGTGTCCATGCCGATTTGGATCGCCGGGCTGTTTTTCATCGCGATGGCGTTTATCCTGTCCAGCACCAAGCTGGGGCGCTATGTGTACGCCATGGGCTCGAACGAAATGGGCGCGCGCCAAGTGGGTATCAATATCCGCTGGTACAAACTGAGTGTTTACGTGGTAAGCGGCTTGTCTTGTGCCTTGGGTGCTATTGTTTTGATGGGTCGTATGGACTCATCCAGCGGCAAAATGGCGCAAAATTTTGAGCTGGACGCGATTGCCGCCGTTATCTTGGGTGGTACCTCACTCTTTGGCGGACGCGGCAGCATTTGGGGCAGTTTGCTCGGTGCGGTGCTCATCACCATGATCCGCAACGGCATGAACTTGATGGAGATTTCACAGTTCCGCCAGATGATGGCGATTGGTGCCGTCGTCATCATCGCTGTCTGGATCGACGTGATTCGCCGCCAACGGTTGTTGAAAAAATAAGATTCATTGGGATTATTGGAAATATTGGGATCAGCAGCGATGAATCAATCAATCTGGGTACTGGGCGAAGCGTTGATGGACTGCGTCGCGCAGTCCGACGGCTCGCTCCAGCCCTTCATGGGCGGCAGCCCGTTCAATTTGGCACGCGCCGCCGCTTTGCGTGGGGCAGATGTCAGTTTCGTCAACCCGCTGTCCACCGACAACTTTGGCGACCAAATGCGGGCGCAATTAGCGCAAGACGGCGTCAAGCCCTTGCTGCCAGCCAGCCGTTTACCCACATCGTTGGCAGTCGTCCAAATCAAAAACGGCCAACCCAGCTACGGTTTTTACCGCGAAGGCATTGCCGATCGTGACTACACGGTTGACCAGATTTTGACCGTGTTAGAAGGTGCAAACCCCGGCGTGCTGCACACCGGTTCATTGTTACTGGTTCCACCAGAACATGAAAAAGTCATAGACGTCCTCAAAGGCGCAAAGAAAATGGGCTGGACCATCAGTATTGATGTGAATTTGCGCCCCAAATTGGCTGCAAACTTATCTCAATACGTCGCCGCCGTGCAAGCCGCCGTGCCCTTGGCCGATTGGCTCAAAGCCAGCGACGAAGATTTGGAATTACTCGGTTTTGCCGCACCCAAACGCAGCCAAGGCTACGAGATCGCCAAACACTTCACCGCACTAGGCATCAGCCGCGTCGCGCTCACCTTTGGTGGCGATGGCGCTTGGCTGCAGGTCGATGGCAAATCCGCCGAGCAAGACGTGCCCAAAGTCACCGTGGTCGACACCGTAGGCGCTGGCGACACGTTTTGGGGTAACTGCCTGGGCGACTGGGTATTAGGTTCGGATACTGGCCCACAAGACGCCGCCAGCCGCGTCCAAAACACCCTGTCCCAAGCCATGCAAGCAGCCGCCATCAACTGCACCCGCGCCGGCTGCCAGCCACCTAGGTATTCTGAACTGCTATAAATTTAGTAGCTGCTAAGGCAATAAATACGCCGTCTATAGGTGTATTTCAACGGTAAATTTGATGGATTAACTCGAGTTGACTACCGTGCAGCATTAGCCCGCAACTTCCCGACAACCCCCGTGGGAAAGTAATACACCGAGAGCACAAACAGCACGCCCAGCCAGAGCAACCATCGGTCAGGCGACAGCAGGGCGGCCAGCCACGGCAGTGGGGCTGCGGCTTCGCTGCCTAAGCGAAGCAAGTCTTGCAGATAACTTTGCGCGACTAAAAACAAGGCCGCACCAATGGCCGAGCCATAAATGGTGCCCATGCCACCGATGACCACGATCAAGAGCACGTCCATCATGATTTCAAACGACAACGAGGTGTCCGGCCCGTTGTAGCGCAACCAAATAGCCAACATCGCCCCAGCCATGCACGCAAACAGGGCGGACAAAATGCTGGATGTGGTGCGATAGACGACCACGCGGTAGCCAATGGCTTCGGCGCGGAATTCGTTTTCACGAATCGCCTGCAGCACCCGCCCAAAAGGTGAGTTCACAATGCGCAAAAGTGCCAGCAGCAGCAGCAAGGCGGTCACGAAAAGCAGGTAATAACACAGCAAACGCCCATCAAGCATGACACCTAAAAAGGGTTGCTCACTGAACTCAAAACTGGGTGATAACACGGCGGGTACTTTAAACGTCAGCCCGTCTTCACCGCCTGTGATGTCCGACAGTTGCGAAGCGAGCGTCAGAAAAGCTGAAGCCACCGCCAAAGTAATCATCGCAAAAAAGATGGCTCTGACCCGGAGTGAGAAAAGCCCCACCAACAGCGCCAACACAAACGACAGTGCCAAGGATGACACCAGTCCAAGCCCCAGCGCCACCCACGTTGGCCCCAATTGTGTCGTGGCGACGGCAATGCCGTAAGCACCGATGCCAAAAAACATGGTGTGTGCAAAGCTGACAATGCCGGTGTAACCCAACAACAGGTCAAAACTGGCCACCAGCACAATAAAAACCAGCACTTTGGCGGCGACATTCAAGGCTTTCACGCCTGGGAAAATGAACGGTGCGCCAGCCAAGCCGAGCAGCAGCAGCACCAGCAATATGGCCAAGACGCGGCTGCGGGGGAAATCGTTGGAAAGGAGTCTGGTCAGCATGATGGATACCTTTTTGCCAGGGTGTTCATCGGTTCGCCACTGGGTAAACGCCCTGTGGTCGCCACAATAAAATCGCCACCATCAGAGCAATATTTGAAAACAAAGCAACTTTGGGCAGTAAAAAGCCGGTGTAATTGGCCATCAGCCCGACCAGCAAAGCGCCTATCAAAGCACCCCCGGTGGAACCCAAACCGCCGATGATGATGACAATAAAAATCAACACATTGACCTGTGCCCCCATTTGCGGTGTGACGTTTTGCTGGTACAGCCCCCACATGACGCCGCCCAGCCCAGCCAAAGCGCTGCCCACCACAAACACGCCGATAAACAGGCGTTTGATGCGGTAACCCAAAGACTCGACCATCTCCCGGTCTTGCACGCCGGCACGAATCAGCAGGCCAATTTTGGTACGGCTGAGCGTCCACGCCAAGATCGCAAAAACGGCCAAACCCACAATAACGGCCAGCAAACGGTATTTTTCAATCGCAGCATCGCCCAGCAGCACCGCACCGCGCAGTCCTTCTGGCAAAGGCAGCGCTATTTGCGCAGGCCCCCAAACCACCTTGATGAGTTCTTCGCCAATGATCATGCCGCCCATGGTGATCAAAATCTGTTTGAGGTGCTGGCCATACACGGGGCGCACAATAAAACGCTCAAATGCCAAGCCCACCGCGCCTGAAACCAGCATCGCCACCAGCATGGCGGGGAATACGGCCAATAAATTCCGCCAAATATCTTGTGAGCCCGTCCAATCACCCATGAAACCGAAAACTGTGGTGGCCACAAATGCACCCAGCGCGATGAACACGCCATGGCCAAAGTTGAGCACATCCATCAAACCAAATACCAAGGTCAGGCCAGAGGCGATGATGAAAATGATCATCCCCATCGCCAAACCCGCCACCGTCAAGGTCAGCCAGGTTGAGCTTGAGCCGATAAACGGCCACACCAACAGCGCCAGCAAAGGCACCAAAACCAAAGGTTTCCAGTCAAATTCCAAGGGTTTCCAGTCAAAGTCGAGTTGTTTCAAAGCCAGCTTGAGTTGGTCAAATTTCATAAGGCCAATCCCAGCAATGATTTTTGCAAAGCCTCGTCATCCGCCAGCGCCTGCATGGTGCCAGCGTGGACGACGCGGCCGTTGTCCATCACCGCGACATGGTCGCCCAGCCGTTTGGCGAAGTTGATGTTTTGCTCCACCAGCAACAGGGTGGTTCCGGTCGCTTTGAGTTGGGCGAAAGCGGCTATCATGTTGTTGATGATGGCGGGCGCCAAGCCCTTGCTGGGTTCGTCCACGATGAGCAGATCGCGTGGCTCGACAATGGCGCGCGCGACCGCCAGCATCTGCTTTTGACCGCCAGACAGCTTGCCGGCGGGGTGGTTCCAGAATTTCTCTACCGCTGGGAACAACGAGAAAATCCAGCTCAGCCGCTTCTCATCCATCTGGCTGGCGCGTTTCGCTTGGCGAGCCGCCAGCAACATGTTTTCTTTCACCGTCAGGTCAGAGAAGATGCCCATGTTTTCTGGCACGTAGGCAATGTTCAAGGCCGCAATGTCAGGTGTGCTCAGCTCGGTAATGTCACGATCTGCAAATTTGATGTTACCCTGGCTGGCATGCCACAAGCCCATGATGGTGCGCAATGTGGTGGTTTTGCCAGCACCGTTGCGCCCCAGCAGCATGGTGAGCTGGCCACGCGGCACGACCAAGTCCACACCATGCAAAATATGATACGCGCCGATGTGGGTGTGCACGCCCTTGAGTTCTAGAAGATTGTTTTCCATCACTGCGTCGGCCCCACTATCCGTTCGCCCTGAGCTTGTCGAAGGGCTTCGACAGGCTCAGTCCGAACGGTTTCAGATGATGGCGCTATGCCCAAATACGCCTCTTGCACAATCGGTGATGCAATCACTTCCGCTGGCTCGCCATCGGCCACCAGCTGGCCGTTGTGCAACACGATGATGCGGTCCGCCAGCTCCCGCACCACGTCCATTTTGTGTTCCACCAACAAAATGGTTTTACGTTTGTCGGCCTTGAGTTGTCGAATCAAATTGAGAATCACGGGCGCTTCTTCCGCACTCATGCCGGCGGTGGGTTCGTCAAACATATACACCAGCGGATCCAAAGCCATCAACAACGCGACTTCAAGCTTGCGCTGGTCGCCGTGCGGCAAACTTGCCACGGGGGCGTGCTGTTTATCCGCCATTGCCACCGTCTCAAGAATCTCCTGTGCACGCTGGATAAGCAGTTTGTGGTCGCTCCAAATGCTCCACAGATTCAGGCCACCGCGGTGCTTGCCGTCGTGCGAGGCTTGCACCGCCAAGCGCACATTCTCAATCACTGACAGATTGGGGAATAAATTCGTCAGCTGAAACGCCCGCCCCAAGCCCGCATGCGTCCTGGCGGATGGGCTCAGGCTGCCCAAACGCTGGCCACCCAGCAGAACTTCACCGCTGGAAGCCTTGATTTGACCCGAAATGAGGTTGAAGTAGGTGGTTTTACCCGCACCGTTGGGGCCGACGATGGCGGTCAAGGTGCCGGGTTGAAAGGCACAGCTGACCGCATTGACCGCCACGTGCCCGCCAAAGCGGACCGTGAGCTCGCGCGTTTCAAGCATGCGGTTTAAAAATCGATTAGGAGCGCTTGTTGCGAATAGGCACTTGCATTTCCTCAGCCTTGATTTCACGCACCAGCTCCGGCACACCCCATGCAAAAGCAGGGTCTACCTTGATTTTGAAGTGGTACATGCTTTGCATGGCTTGGTGGTCTTCCGCGCGGAAGGTCATTTTGCCTTTGGGTGTCTCAAAACTCATGCCTTCCATGGTTTTGATGAGGGTGTTGGCACTGGCATCGCCATTCGATTTTTTAAGCGCCGTCACCACCGCCATCGCTGCCGAGAAACCACCCGCCGTGAAAAAGTCTGGCGGTGATTTGAACTGGCTGTAGTGGCGCGCCACCATGGCTTCGTTCACCGCGTTTTTAGGCATGCCGAAGTAGTAATACGCCGCACCTTCCATGCCGGGGAACTGCTTGTACGCGACCATCGCTGGCAAGATATTGCCGCCGGTGGCGATTTCAATGCCATGGCGTTTCAAGTCCATATCCGCGATTTTGAACGGGTTGCCGCCCGCCCAGATGATAAAAATCACCTTACGGCCGGGGATATCCTTCAGTTTTTCAATCAAACGCTGGCCGCCCGCCGTGAAGTCAGACGTTGCTGGCGGTAAATACTCTTCATGCACCAATTTGGCCTTTTTGATGGCTTCTTTGAAGGCTTTCACGCCATCCCGGCCAAAAGCAGAATCCTGCGCCATGGTGGCGATGGTGATGCCGGCTTTGTCCAAGGCGACCGCATTGGCAATCGCGTCTTGCGAGCTGTTGCGTCCCGTGCGGAAAATGTATTTGTTCCACTTGTCGCCCGTGATAGAGTCCGCCACGGCTGGCTCGACCAGCAAGATTTTTTTGTACTCTTCAGCGACAGGGAGCATCGCCAAAGCCACGGGTGAGGCAGTGGGGCCAATCGCCAAGTCGACTTTGTCGTCGCCATAAGCCGCCGCCAACAGGCTTTTGCCCAAATCCGGTTTGCCTTGGTCGTCTTTTTCAATGACAACGATTGTTTTCCCCGCCACAGTCATGGTGCCACCGGTGGCATAGTCCAAACCCATCATAAAACCGGTCGCCGTTTGCTTGCCATAGGCTTCCAAAGGGCCGGTTTTGCTGTAAATATGGGCGATTTTGATCTGCTTGTCCTGGCTCAGCGCCAAAGGCGCGGCAAAAACGCCGGCTAGTGCCGTGGTTAACAAAACGGTACGGTGGATCCAAGTTTGACGTAGCATGTTTTCTCCAAGTTTGAGGGGTAACCGTTCGATTAGAGCATAAACGCATGACGCAAACAGTAGGTTTGTAAAATATATTACGCTATATATTTAATAGCTACTTAGGCAATAAATACGTCGGCTAGAGGCATATTTATAGGGTATTTACTAATGTTTATATGGATTAGAACATAATTTTCGACGCTTGCAGTCGGCGTGTTCTACGATTCCAAAATATTGCAAAAGTGAACTTGTAGACTGGGAAGAAAACAATCGACATAAAAACAATGTTGACCACAATTGACCAGAAAGAAAACTGTCGAGTAAGCAACGATGCGAGTAGGGCCAACAGCAAACCGTAGAGAGAGCCGTAGCATGCCGACATCTTTAACAAAACGGCATTATCGATTTTCTTGTCTTTTTGCGGTCGCAGGTGAAGGAATGGCCACCACCCGGAATCCATGTCGGTTAGCTTATTCATGAAGTCTTCGAGGATTCGCATATTTAGAAACCTAACGTAAAATTAAGGGGTGCGCTTTACCGCGTCCCTCTTGTATGTAAGCTTAGGCACGCGGCGCACGGTTTGTTTTAAAAAATGCAATGATCGCCCATATTGTGAGCAAAGCGAGAATTGGGTAAAACAACAAAAGATCCACTCGTATGTTGCACTCCCCGCTGCAAAGTATGCGTAACTTCATTGACTGTTCGTAGGGAAAATAAGCGAGCCACGCCAGAGTTGCTACTAAAACTACCCGACGCCTGCACCGGAAGTAAAGCATTCCGAAGACTACAGCTGGTACAAGTGCCAGAAAAGGCCAGTTTATAAATATTCCAAAAATCATAATAAATCCATTTGAATGTTTAACGCCGCCGCTCAGCCGACGCCGAAGGCGGTCGGATGCAGCGGCCTGTTAAGTGCCATCTATTGCAGTCCAAAACGAAATCATTTCGTCATGAATAACTCCGGATAACATCTGAAAGTTTGTAATTGCGCGCTCCAACAGTTCGATTGAATCTTCGCGTAGATCAAATTCGAGTTCTTCCTCTCCGGCGTAGTGCTTCATTTCGTTCCTTGTTTGATTCAGGAGGTCACCTACCAGCTGGTCAGTTTTTGGATCACAGTCGCCGAATTTCCGTGACAGAGCAACGATCGCTTCCTTCAGATTGCCGAAAGATGGCTCCCTACCTAGCTTACGCAGCCGCTTCCCAAGAATCTCTTCGGCCGCACCGGCCAATGTAATGGTCGATATGAAATCGCCGCTGTGCCATAGACGAATAGCCGCCAGCATTTGTTGCTCCGCGATGTTCTCTGCGGTGAGTCTAGACGTGGTCACGTTGACACTTAACGTAATGTATACCGCAAAACCTGCAAAATAATCTGGCGATTTCTGAATAATCTGGACATCAAAACTTCCTGAGAATGGCTTGCAACTTGCGTTCAAGTGCGTGAATGCATTATGTACATGTACTATAGCTTAAGTACAGTCAAAACTTACTTGTATGAACACAGATTTTTATGCGGTAACGTGTCAATTTGCTATTTTTAGCATAGCAACTCAGGGAATAAATACGCCGGCTAGAGCTGTTTTTTAGTGTGTTTTGACGGCTTGCTGTGGCAACTCGTACCGCAGTTCCGCAAAGCCACTGCCAATTTGTTTGACGGATAGCAGCTTCATGGGGGGTGATGCGATGTGCCGTGGCAGCAGCGGCTTACCCGATCCCAAGGTGACGGAGCCGATTTGGACGATGAGCTCGTCCAGCAGGCCTGCGTCATAAAACTGACCGGCAAGATCACCGCCGCCAACGACCCACAGGTTCTTGCCCAGCGCGGCTTTGCGCATTTTTTGATGGACGGTGCGAACATCTCCCTTGACGAAGCGAATATCAGCGCCGGCAATCTCGGGCAGCACGCGACGGGAGAAGACCCATGTGGGCTGGCTATACGGCCAAGTGCCTGGCTGCTCACTGTATGGCTTGATGACATGGCGCAGCATCCACAGGTAGGTAGAGGAACCCATGGCCAGCGCGCCGACGTCGCGTATGAAGTCCGGGTAGCCGGTATCGTTCACGTCGCCCAAAGGAAACAGCCATTCCAGTGAGTCGTCCTTGGTGGCGATGAACCCATCCACACTAGCGGCTGTGAAATATTGTGTTTTCATGATGTTTCCCCCAATAAATGGCTGAACATCTGGATTCTAGTGAAAAAGCAGCAAAGTATTTTGACAAAGCACAAGATTGGACTAAAATTATCCATCTTTGGAGAACTCTTGCATGACAACAACACAAACTACGCGCGGACCTGGTGGCAAACTCGTTGGCAAAGCCGCCGACGATCCTGTCATGATTTTACGTAGCGCTGCTAACACAAGCCCAAAATATCACCCATACAAAGCGCGCTATCTTCACGAGGTCATGGAAATCGAGCGCGCCGGCGTTCCTGCGCAAGCTTTCCTGAGAACAACCGAAAAGCTAAAGCTACCCAGCTCACGGGTTTTTCAAATCTTCAATATTCCCAAATCCACCGCAGCTCACAAAATCAAAATGGGCACAAGATTTGAGGGGACGGAGGCTTTAGCCTCACTAAGGCTTGAGAAGTTGCTGGCCTTGGCTGAAGCCATTACATCAAACAGCCTGCACCCCGATGCTAAGAAGTTTGACTCTGGCAAGTGGCTTGGTGAATGGATTGAAAGCCCGCAGCCGGCGCTGGGTGGCATCAAACCTTCCGAGATGCTTGATACCGAAGCAGGGGGGCAACGTGTTTATCAGGTGCTTGCCGCTATTGAAAGTGGTTCATACCAATGACGGCGGCAAAGCCGGTCAAACCCGTTAAGACGATTAAAGCAGCCAAACCAGCCAAGACAACTAGGCCAGCAAAGTCTGTAACGCCTGCCAAGCTAGCAAAGTCGATCAAACCCATAAAAGTATGGCGCATCGCAACCGAGAATAAAAAATACCTTGCCACCGACCTCGGTGGCAAAGGTGCTGCGTTGTCGCCCGGCCGGTGGAATGAACTCGGATTGCCTGTGCTGTACACCGCTGGCACCGTGGCATTGGCGACGCTAGAGACGGTCGCGCACATCAACGCGGGAGGCATCCCGCAGATGAAGTATTTGATCAGCGTGGACATTGATGCTTTGAGCTGGAAACAGCGAGAGATTTTGGAACCTAAAGACTTGCCATCCAGATGGGATGCCATCCCGCACGAGGCCATGACTAGTGTCATTGGCTCTGATTGGCTAAAGCAATGCCGCAGCTTGGTTTTATGCGTTCCCTCGGCGATCGCGCCAGAAGAAACGGTTGTGCTGATTAACCCACTTCACCCAAGCGCAGCGACATTGGTTGCTGAGAAAATTAGACTTGTGGACTACAAAACAGTTTTAAGAAGTTAACTTCTTAGTGGATTGACCTTGAGCCCCGCTTCGGTACAAAATCTGAGCATGTGCCACACACATTCTTCCCTCGAGTGGCGCGAAGCCAGCAGCCCAACATTCTTGGTGTAACCTGTCAATTTGCTATTTTTATGATAGCTGCTTAGGAAATAGATACGCCGGCTAGAGGCGTATTTTAAAAACAATTAAATAAAAATAGCTGTAAAAGAGAAAATGCAGCTGCAGAGACATATTTACATCCCTTGATTATTTCCGTAGAAAGTTATATATCGTATAATTTCCACAGAAATACATAAAAGGTTCAAACATGACCGCCGTTGCAAAACAATCTACTTCCGCCGCAACAGTGCTCAGCAAGGCCGTGACGCGTGCTGCCGAACGGCTTGATGTCTCCAAATCTTTGCTTGCCAAGGTGCTGGGCGTCAGCCCACCCACCGTGACCCGCCTGTACACCGGCCAATACCAGCTGGATCAAAACCGCAAGGAGTGGGATTTTGCATTGCTTTTTGTGCGTGTATTCCGTTCACTTGACTCTATCGTGGGTGATGAATCCACGGCACGCAAATGGCTCACCAGTGACAACAAGGGCCTGAACGCCAAACCGATTGAGCTTATTCGCAGCACCGAAGGACTGGTTCGTGTCGTTCAATACCTTGACGCCAGCCGTGGTCTCGTCTGACGCACGACCTTGGACGGGCGTGGTGTGGCGCATGGTGGAAGCGCAGCATACCGCATCCACCATGAAAATTGTTGACGACACTGAAGAGCAACACTTGCTCGAGACATTGCTGGAAGGCAACAAACCCGCTCAAGCCGCCAGTGCGATGGCGCTTGATTATCTGCTGGCCACGCCGTTTCGGTACGCCCCCTTGCGAGGTGGCTCCCGCTTCAGGGCCATTAACGACCCTGGTGTCTTCTACGGCGCTGAGTCGGTGCGCACCGCAGGTGTAGAGTTGGGTTACTGGCGCTGGAAGTTCCTGAAAGACGCGGTTGATCTGGACCGGCTGGAGCCCGTGGCGCACACCGCCTTCAGCGTCGATGTCAGCACGCGAGTGGTCGATCTGCGCGCACCACCCTTCAACGCTGAAGCTGCAGCTTGGCTACACCCCAGCGACTACAGTGCCACCCAAGCTTTGGCCCAAGTTGCACGCGACGCCCAGGTCGGCGGCATTCAATACCAATCCGTGCGTGACCCCAACCCTGCTTGGTGCATGGCAGTGCTCACGCCCCAAGCCTTTGCCAAACGCAAGCCCAACCCATTGATGCAAACCTGGTGGCTCGCCGTTAATCAAGATGCAGTCATCTGGCGGCGTGACAACGCGTCGATGAGCTTCACTGCCACCGGGTGGTAGCGGTTTAGTGAAAAGCCGCAAAAAGCCATACGGCATTTGAACCGGCGCTTTCTGATTCTGGCGTCATGCGCGACCGAAGACAACGCAATGCGAAGGAGATTGATGCGTAGTGGACTTGGCGTTCGCCAAACGACTGGGCGACCTGGTCGCGGATGTCTTGTGAGGTAGCTGATGTTGCTGCCTGTAGCAAGGTCAGCAGAACGATGACGCGCCGAAAGCTATAGGTGCTAGCTCATTTAACAAAATCGTAAATTGGTTTTCCTTTATCTATTACATGGACGGTAAACAACTTTAGACTCGAATCGCCAACAACCTTAAATCCCCCATGCCTCAGGTCGCGCGGCACCAAAAGATTTGACGCGGTCGCTAATTCAATCGGGTCTTTGCCGGGAGATTGAACTTTGGTGCCTTGTATGACATAAGCCACTTCAATACCATGGTGCGTATGAAGATCAAGCGACTCTCCAGGCTTAAGTTCGATCATGGAGCTAACAACTTCCATTCCCGGCGCACCCACTAGATCACCACGTTTTTGTTCGGTTCGCTGCGGGATATCACCAAGCGTTTGAGCGACGATTGTTGTAGCTGCTCCAGCAATAAAAATACAGACGGGTAACCCGAATTTACGAATTGAGTTCATCGACTTTCTCCTTTAATGGACTAAAAAAAATCAAAGTTGCCTTGAAATGGCATCGGAAACCTATGTGTGCCGCAAAACCTACGCGACAACTTCATCAACCTGAATAGTCGGTTGGATGTTGGTGAAATTGGGAATATCTCCCATGATTTCTGCGCCGTGTTGCGCGAGCATCGTCTGAATTTCCTCTGGGGACTTTATCCAGAAGTTCGCCATACAAACGTACGAAGCGGCCGAGCCATCCAGCGAAGCGACACCCTTGCGGATTTCGGCCTTGACAAAGTTCGCGCCCATGTGCGGGTGACCATGGGGGTGTGGGTCTTGGCGTAATAATCGAAGTCGAACGTGCCGCCGTCTTTCTTCGGGTAGGCTATTGAAATGCAGAACATATGCGTATCTCCCCTGTGATTGTCGGTTCAGATACCGGAACCGACTTGCGGTTTGACCTCGAACGTTCTCTACACAGCAAAACCTGCAACATAATCTGGTGCTTGCATATTAATCTGGACATCAAAATCTCCTGAGAATGGCTTGCAGATTGCGTTTCAAGTGCGCGAATGCATTCTGTACATGTACTATAGCTTAAGTACGGAAAAACTGACTTGCATTGGTACAGATTTTTATACGGTAGTTTTTCAATTTGCTATTTTTATGATAGCTATTTAGGCAATAAATACGCCGGCTAGAGGCATATTTGAGCACTATTTTTGTGGGTTTACATAAATTTGACGGAAATTAGCCAAATTTCACCCACTGCGCTTGGCGTTTCAGGCGGCGCGTAACAAACTCCCCGTAGAATCTAGAGCTTATGTCTTATCTGGTCCTCGCCCGCAAATACCGCCCTAAAAACTTCACCGAGCTGGTGGGGCAGGAGCATGTGGTGCAGGCATTGACGAACGCGCTGACCACCCAGCGGCTGCACCATGCCTACATGTTCACCGGTACGCGGGGGGTGGGGAAGACGACGATTTCGCGGATTTTGGCCAAGTCGCTGAACTGCCAAGGCGCTGACGGGCAGGGCGGCATCACCGCTACGCCTTGTGGGGTTTGCCAAGCTTGCAGGGATATTGATAGCGGCCGGTTTGTGGACTATACCGAGCTGGATGCGGCGTCGAATCGTGGTGTGGACGAGGTGCAGGCACTGTTGGAGCAGGCGGTTTACAAACCGGTGCAGGGGCGCTTCAAAGTCTTCATGATTGACGAGGTGCACATGCTGACCAACACCGCGTTCAACGCGATGTTGAAAACGCTGGAAGAGCCGCCTGAATACCTCAAATTCGTGTTGGCGACGACGGATCCGCAAAAAGTGCCGGTCACCGTGCTGTCGCGCTGTTTGCAGTTCAATTTACGCCCCATGGCGCCTGAAACGGTGCAGGAGCACCTGCAAAAAGTGCTGCAAGCCGAGGGCATTGGCGCGGACACGCAGGCGCTGCGTTTGCTGGCACGCGGGGCAAGAGGCTCTATGCGCGATGCGTTATCACTCACTGATCAGGCGATTGCTTTCAGCGGTTCAGGTGCGGAAGTGCGTTTGGAAGAAGCGTCTGTGCGCCTCATGCTGGGCAGTGTGGACCGCAGTTATGTGTTCAACCTGATTGGCGCTTTGGCGCAGGGCGACGGCAAAACTGTGGTTGAAACCGTGGAAACACTGCGATTGAACGGCTTGTCTGCCGCTTCCACACTGGAAGAAATGACCACGATCTTGCAGCGCATGGCGGTGATGCAAGCGGTGCCGAACATGCCCGTAGATACGTCAGATGCGGAAGCGGTGCAAACCAGCCAATTGGCAGGGGATTTACCCAAAGACGAGACGCAATTGCTCTACAGCCTGTGCCTGCATGGTCGCGCTGAGTTGGGTTTGGCACCGGATGAATACGCCGCGTTGACCATGGTGTTGCTGCGATTGTTAGCCTTCAAGCCGGATGCTGCATCACAATCGGCTCTTTCGGCTGAAAAAAAAACTTTTAAATCAGTTGTAGCGCCTGCTGCAAACCCAGTCCCACAACAAATACCCGTTCGCCCAGAGCCTGTCGAAGGGTTTCGACAAGCTCAACCCGAACGGGAGGTGGCTCAACCCGAACGGGAGGTGGCTCAACCCGAACGGGAGGTGGCTCAACCCGAACGGGAGGTGGCTCAATCCGAACGGGAAGTGGTGACAGCGGCTGTGGTTGCTGAAAAAGAACCCGAACCTGTCGTTGAGAGCGTAAAAGCACAAAATATAGAGGAAAATAAGCCTCTAGCCGGCGAATTGCCTGCCTATAATGCTCCTAAATATGTAGCAATTCCGGTGCGTGAACAGTCTGCGCCTACGGCTCGAACTGAGCAACGCACCGAGCGCGCGGGGCTGAATTCTGCCATGGCACCGGCTGAATTGGTGCTGACGCCCGAGGGCGATGTGTGGCATGCTGCGGTGCAACAGCTGTTGTCGGCAGAGGCGATTGCGGCTTTGGTGCGCGAGCTGGCTTTGCAATCACAACTCGTGGCGCGAACCAGTCCTAGCAGCGACGGTGAGCCGCACGACTGGCTGCTACGGATTGAGCGCGAATCGCTCAGCCAAAGCGGCAGCCGTGAAAAGTTGCAGTTGGCGCTGGAAACTTTGGGGCATTCAGTGCGGCTCAGCATTGAAATTGGCCCCGCCAGTGACACGCCTGCCAAGCGCATTGCCGCAGCGGCAGCGGAAAAGCAGCGCATGGCGCAAGATATCATCACGCAAGATGCGTATGTGCAGCAGCTGATGCGAGATTTTGGGGCGAAAATCGTGCCTGGCAGCATCAAAGTTGTAGCGCAAAATTAATGCAGATGACCATTCGTTCCGTCATTCCCGCG
>JAYUCJ010000293.1:0-6234 GCA_043740415.1 Polaromonas sp.
TGGCTCCCAGATGCACGCAAACGCAAATACAACTGGGACCGCAAAAGCCAAGTGCTGGTTAAAAAAGTCAGTTAAGTATTTTTACGCCAAGCAATCTTGCGGAATATCGCTCACTGGCTTGGCGCCTGTCAGTTGTTCAAATACGCATATGTATTCGAAGACGATATTTACCTGGAATTGGCAAACGCCACGCGATGCTCTGGAGGCATTGTTACGGAAATTTCCGAGTTCAAAACTTCCCATAACTGGCTTAGTCTGCTCACCGCTTCGGACGATGTATCGCCTACAGGCAATTGGTGTGAGCGCCCCATAGAAGATGTCATCACATACGTTTTAGATTTTTTCTTCAACGTGATTTCTGTATCTAAAATACGCCACAGCTGGCTCAATTTATCGTTGGCTTCCATCGTGGTGTCAGTTGCTGAAACGGTAGAACCATCAGTGTTTGACTGTCGTTTGTTCGCAATTTCAGTGTTCAAAACGCGCCATAATTGACGCAATACGATTGATACTTCTTTGGTCTTATTTTCGACACCGGCTTCTTTTTCGTTCAATCCTGCTTGGCGTTTAAAAGCAATATCCGTATTCAACACAGACCAAAGCTGCCCCATCACGCCTGCGGCTTCATCAATCTTATCTTGATGCAACTTCAGTTCAGCCTCGGCGGCGGCTATAGGTTGGTTGTTTTCATCTGTTTTTAGAACAATGTCTGTGTTCAAAACACGCCACAACTGCCCAAGAACATCGCCAGCATCTTTATCACTAGCACTGTTCGGGTCATTGCTAGCGTTTGCAGATTTACTCCATGAGATATCTGTATTGAGCACGCGCCAAAGCTGGTTAAGAACATCGCCGCTGTCTTTAGCAACAACATCCGAGCCCTTTGCGCCAGTCATTGCATTTTTTACACTAACCGCTAATTCATCTTGTGCATCTTGCTCATCTGCTGTGATGGCGCTTCTTAAAGGCAAATGATCATCCACAAGCTTCGCACCAATTATCACGATGTGTCCTTTGGTCTGAAGCACACTCAGCAAAGCATATGTTTTATCGACAGGCAATTTCAGCCGACGCGCAACTAAAAACCCCACCATGGGCCGCTTTTCCAACAAAGCGCAAATAAGCTTCATGGCATCGACCAAATCGCCATGCATGTGTCCTAGATTGGGCCAAGTGTCCAAACGCAGAAGACACAGCATGAACTGGCTGTCCAAACGCCGAATGGTAACGGCGTAAGCAATGCTCCAATCCGCCACTGAAGTCGCTGTACTTGATGCTGCTATAGCCATAGTGTTTTGCTCGATATAGATTTGATAACTTTGCGTTAACTCGGCTTGTAGTTATAAATGCCAAGTAAATTTGATATCTCGAGATACTGCTAACACTTATATTAACAATGATCGAAACATAATGCAACCAAAAGTATACAGACTGTTACGAATGCAAGCTTACAAATGCACCGTAAAGTATCAACAACACAACGCCAATATGTGACATTTATCACGGTAATTCGTGATAATTACATTAACTATTTTTGTAAGCCGCTTTGAATTTAGTTGAAGAGCTTACCCACAGAGCAATAAAAGCAATACCGCAAAAACACAAAAATGACCAATTGGCAATGGAGCCGCCCAAAAAAGTCCAATCGATTTTGGTGCAATCGCCAGAGCCCTTCAGAATCATAGGAACGAGGTTTTGCAGTGGAAACGTCTCAATCATGCCGTAAATATCGCGTCCGCAACTTGCAATTTCTGGCGGATACCACTGCAGCCAGCTTTGCCGTGCAGCCACAAATGCGCCGCCTAGTGCGGTGAGGACAACCAGCCAAGAAGCGCCAATTTGGATGCCTTTTATGCCAGTAGCCGACGCAATGATTGCCCATATAGCTATTAAAATCATAGCGTATCGTTGTACA
This sequence comes from Polaromonas sp., assembly GCA_043740415.1. Classification (GTDB taxonomy): domain Bacteria; phylum Pseudomonadota; class Gammaproteobacteria; order Burkholderiales; family Burkholderiaceae_C; genus Aalborgiella. The sequence goes on from JAYUCJ010000293.1 coordinate 1,916, forward strand.
ATACACATCGGGCAAGGCTCTAAGCCAACAACGTGCTGCAAGTAATAACCAAAACAAAGCATGGCAACGCAGCCCAAGGCTATCAAAGCCATGATTTGCCTAAAACTTAGACGGCGAATGAAAAGGGATAAAGAACTCAAAGCATTCAAAATGACGACTCCACGGTAAAATCAAAATCAACACATTTTCAAAAATTCTAAAAATTTCTAAAGATAGGCAATCATATGGCACGCATGGTCAAATGTATCAAATTAGGCATAGAAGCCGAAGGCTTGGACTTTCCACCCTACCCGGGTGACTTGGGCAAGAAGCTGTGGGAAGGCGTGAGCAAGCAAGCTTGGGCGGACTGGATGAAGCACCAAACCATGTTGGTGAATGAAAACCGCCTCAATTTGGGCGATTTGCGCGCGCGCCAATACCTGGCCCGTCAAATGGAAGCGCATTTCTTTGGCGGTGGTGCAGATGCCGCCCAAGGCTATGTTCCTCCAAGTGCCTAAATCGCACACATTACTAATTACTAATTAGTCAAATACTCTAGGTCAAACCACTATCGCTAACTGCATCGTCATAGGCGCAGGCATTGCGGGCGCTTGTGTGGCGCACAGCTTGTCGCAACGCGGCTGGCAAGTTACCGTCGTAGATGCTGCCGCTGAACCAGCCAGCGGCGTTTCTGGCTTGCCCGTCGGTTTGTATGCGCCATATATCTCGGCAGACAACAACTTTACTTCGCAAATCTCCGCTGTAGGCGTGCAATTCACGAAAAAATTCGTGGATCAGCTACTGGTAAAAGGTATTGACTGGCAGCCCAGCGGCGTGATGTCGCGCAAATTTGGTGAAACTGAGCGATGGCATGCTGATGCTGGGTGGATCAAACCTGCTGCGCTGGTAAAAGCTTGTTTATCGCAAGCAAATGTGACTTGGCGTGGTAATTGTGACGTTAAGCGACTGGCTCGGAATGGTCATTCTTGGACGCTTTTAGGTAAAGATGACCAAATTCTTGCGCAGGCGGATATGGTCGTCATAACCGCTTCCAACCAAAGCGCAGAGCTGCTAAATACGGTTCCAGCCACGCCAAACTTAAACTTTCAAGCCGTTCGTGGACAAGTGACCTACGGGGACTTAAAAGAAACCCAATTATCCCATAATAAGCCCATAACTTACCCGATCAACGGCAGTGGCAGCTACGTAGAAACCGACACAGTATGGCTCGTTGGCGCTACGTATGACAGAGACAATCTCAGCTTAGATGCCAGTATTCGCGACCAAGTCGACAATTTTGAACGCTTAGAAAACCTTGTGCCGGACATCGCTTTACGACTCAAACCAACATTTGAACGCGGTTTGGTGAAAAATTGGGTGGGCATACGCTGCGCAACAACCGACAGATTACCTATCGTCGGAGAAGTCATGCCAGGCTTGTGGCTTTGCACTGCTATGGCATCCCGTGGTTTAACATTTGCACCTTTGTGTGCAGAATTGCTAGCAGCGCAGTGCCAGAACGAACCGCTACCGCTGAATCCACGCCTTGTTAAAGCGCTCAGTATCCAGCGGTATATGAGGAAATAAACACAACGGAGCCCAATAGTGTAAGAATCAAGGCGACAAAGAAGACTCAGTGATACAAAATCGACAATAAGTCACAGAATCCAAACATTAATGAACGGCGTATTACCCACATGAACACGAAAAAACTCTTCATCCTGCTCGCCGTCATTGCCGCAGCTATTGCTTTTTTTGTGTTTGATTTGGGTCGATTCCTCAGCCTCGCCTACATCAAAGAAAGCCAGCAATCGTTTTCAGCGCTGTACAACGCGCGCCCTGTCTTCATCACCGCAGTGTTTTTCGCCATTTATGTGGCCATCACCGCCCTGTCACTGCCAGGTGCGGCCATCATGACTTTGGCTGCGGGTGCAAGTTTCGGACTGGTGTGGGGCACAATTGTCGTGTCATTCGCTTCGACCTTAGGCGCAACCTGCGCGATGCTGATTTCCCGTTACGTGTTGCGCGACAGCATTGAAACGCGCTTTGGTGCCAAGCTGGCCGAGGTCAACAAAGGTATTGAAAAAGAAGGCGCGTTTTATCTGTTCACCCTGCGCTTGCTGCCCTTGATTCCCTTTTTTGCACTGAATGTGCTGATGGGACTGACCAAAATGAAAACCTGGACCTTCTTTTGGGTCAGCCAAATCGGCATGCTGGCAGGTACGATTGCTTATGTGAATGCAGGCACAGAAATTGCAAAGATCGACTCTTTACGCTCTATTTTGTCACCCGGTTTGATCGGCTCTTTCGTGTTGTTGGGGTTGTTTCCGCTGTTGATGAAAAAGGTAATCGATTTCTTCAAAAAACGCAAAGTGTACGCCCGTTGGAACAGCGTCAAACCCAAAAGCTTTGACCGCAACCTCATCGTCATAGGCGCAGGCGCGGGTGGCTTGGTGACGGCGCTGATTGGCGCAGCCGTCAAAGCAAAAGTCACCTTGGTGGAAGCCCACAAAATGGGCGGCGATTGTTTGAATTTTGGCTGCGTGCCCAGCAAAGCCATCATCAAATCCGCCAAACTGGCGCACCAAATGCGCCATGCAGACAAGTACGGCTTAAAAACGGCTTTCCCCGCCTTTGACTTCAAAGCCGTGATGCAGCGCGTCCACGACATCATTGCCGCCATCGCCCCACATGACAGCGTGGAACGTTTCACCGGATTGGGTGTGGATGTGCTGGAAGGCTACGCCAAAATCGTCAACCCATGGACGGTTGAAATCGCCCTGAAAGATGGCAGCAAAAAAACGCTGACCACCCGTAGCATCGTCATCGCCGCCGGTGCCAGCCCCGTGGTGCCGCCTTTACCGGGTATTGAGCAATCTGGTTATGTCACCAGCGACACTTTGTGGGACGCTTTTGCCAAGCTCGATGCCCTGCCCAAGCGCTTGGTCGTGCTGGGCGGCGGACCGATTGGCTGCGAGCTGGCGCAAGCGTTCGCACGACTCGGCTCTGTGGTGTCACAAGTCGAAATGGCACCGCGCATTTTGATTCGGGAAGACGAAGAAGTGTCTGCCTTTGCGCAAAAATCACTCAGCGCAGACGGCGTGCAGGTGCTGACATCGCACAAAGCGCTGCGGTTTGAAAACGCCAATGGCGTTAAAACACTGGTTGTCGAGCACAACGGGGCTGAAAAACGCATTGAGTACGATGAAGTCATTTGCGCCGTAGGCCGCATTGCGCGGCTCACGGGCTACGGCTTGGAAGACTTGGGCATTCCCACCCAGCGTACAGTTGATACCAACGAGTATTTAGAAACCATCTACCCGAATATTTACGCCGCTGGCGATGTGGCTGGGCCCTACCAGTTCACCCACACCGCCGCGCACCAAGCGTGGTATGCGGCTGTCAACGCGCTGTTTGGCACGTTTAAAAAATTCAAAGCCGACTACCGCATCATCCCCGCCGCCACGTTTATTGACCCCGAAGTGGCACGTGTTGGCCTGAACGAGCTGGAAGCAAAGGCGCAAAACATCGCCTATGAGGTGACGAAATACGGCATCGACGACCTAGACCGCGCGATTGCCGACAGCGAAGCGCACGGCTTCATCAAGGTGCTGACCGTGCCTGGCAAAGACAAAATTTTAGGTGTAACCATCGTCGGCGTGCATGCGGGTGATTTGCTGGCCGAATACGTGCTGGCCATGAAACACGGCCTGGGTCTCAACAAAATACTGGGAACTATCCACACCTACCCGACTCTAGCCGAGAGCAACAAATACGTGGCGGGTGAGTGGAAACGTGCACATCAGCCTGTGAAATTACTCGAATACGTTAAAAAATACCACGACTGGCGCAGAAGATGAGCCTAAGGTTCTAAGGTTGAATTGCAAATTTAAGGATATTTATGAAATTTCTTATCACCCGTTTTATCTCTCGTTTTGCTACTTTTTTAATAGCACTATTGGCAATATTTACGCCGGCTAGTGCCGTATTTGCACAGTCTTTTGACCACAATTACAAGGCTTACGATGCGCAGCTCAAAAAACACGTCACATGGCTGCCCGATGGCAAACAAAGCCGCGTCAACTACAAGGGCTTGGCCGCTGAGCGTGCCGAACTGACAAAAACTTTAGACTCCCTCAGCGCCGTCACACCCGCCCAATTCGCTACCTTCAACAAAGAGCAGCAAATGGCGTTTTTGATCAACGCTTACAACGCCTTCACCATAGAGCTGATTTTGAGCAAATACCCCGACGTCAAATCCATCAAAGACTTAGGGTCAACTTTCTCTAGCCCGTGGAAAAAAAGCTTTTTCAAACTCTTGGGTGAAGAGCGCAATTTGG
>JAYUCJ010000294.1:0-2488 GCA_043740415.1 Polaromonas sp.
AATCTAAGAAAAGCAGAAAAACTGCATAGATTCTTAATAACAAAAAATCTCAAACACCTGATTCCAAGAGAATTCAGACAAGAGTATGTCTAAGGACATAACAAATATCTATGAAGATTCCTACCAATTTTTTTCTCCCTTTGCGGATTTTTTTGGAGGTTTAATCAGTAGGCAAAACTAAAGGTTTTGAATCTGATATATTTGTATATAAAAATCGCATGCGTTACACTGTTTTGAAATTTAGTTAGAATTTTGTAATATTAGAACAACTTTAGTTAGAGGGAGGGCACTGTGACCGGTACTTACGTACTCGCACGCCCATACGTACGGATCTTCCCGAGGGCGTTCCGTTCCGTACGATTTCCATATCTTCACATCACCTGCGTTGTCTTCATATGTAATATAATCACAACGCTATCCCAGCACAGCCAATATAACACCACCTTTCCTCTTGGCCTCCCGCCTCGAAACGTCCAATCTCGTCCTGCTTCTAGTGAGGCCACAGAACGGCTATATGTAAACTGCTACTAATTCGTACGTAAGTACATACATATACATACTATATCCTTATACTATATAAATAGACTATAATCGCATGACACTCCCCGTAGTTAGGATATGGTATTATACTAAATATATAAATAGGTTAATATGGTGTAGATAATAAAGTTATAATATGATAATACAATAATAATAATACAAGACTATACGTCTATAGAATGCATTAATAAATGTAATATGAAAAATAAGTTATTATATGTAATTAAATAATTAAAGGTTTTTCCTAAGTGTCTTATCAACTAACTTATAGGTTAACGCGTTAAATAATGGTAAAAGTAATCGCTTAGTACCGATATCTGCATTATTATCCTTAGAAGCTACCTTAACGACAACACAAGTCTTGTCTGCAACTTTCTCCTTAATCCAGAATTGGGCTAGGTCAAGATGTCTTAAGCCGCGAGTGATGTGGGTGACTTCGGATGAAGCAACACATGCGCTATTATCCTCTTCAATTACGGTTGGTTGCTGTATCCAACCCATTTTATTAAGTATTCCACGGTTGGCAATAACTTCACATTTTAGTGTGTGATTAACAGCTTTGATTTCAGATTCAGCTGTGGAAGTCGAAACACTACCTTGATCCGTACTGCACCAGCATATAAGTGATCCGGCGAGGTATCCCAAATAGCTAGTCTGTGAATGTCCGTTATCGAGGTTGCCTCCTAAGTCTGCATCACATTGGAACGACAGCTGCATAAGCTCTGTCATAGTTGTTATGTCTGTGGGTCCATCATGAGTGCTGAACTTGAGGCGGTCGTCTCGAGTATGGTTAGCGTAACGTACGAGATGCTTGAGAAATACAATGTGCCGGGGACCGGGGTTGATTCCATATCTCGATAGTACGTTCAGTGCGTACATTATTGTGACCATGGTATGTACCATTCCATACATAAGTTGACCCACGACTCGACGGAAAGGGTATTTACTACATTCCTCCTTCTGTTGTTCTGTAGGGCAGTCTTGTTTGGAAAGGCTTGGTCCGTCTGATGGGTATGGGAGCTTTGCTTCGGGTGCTCCAGTCATATTCGCATCCTTTACTATTGATGTAATCATACGCGTTTGATCCATATAGTAGTTATAATGTTCATCGTGATATATGTGAATACCTACGAATTCCTTATTAGTTGCATCGGTTACTTCGTATTTGTGCTTATTGAATGTTGCTATTAGAGTATCCCATTCACTTATTAATTCTTTTGGTCCAAACCATCTGAAGTCATCACTATGTGCGATAATGATTATTGGTTTTCCATTAACCCATTTGAAGAATAATTTAAGATCCCATGGTGTATTATCGTAACCACATTCACGTACACATTTATCAAATTCCTTTGAGAAGTTTTGACCGGCTGGTGGGAAACCGTATAAATTTCCGACAGCTTGTATACAGTACCCAGGTTTTATATTATATCCTTGAGGTGTTTTGATGTATACCGGAAAGTCCGGGTTCGCGAGAGTCACTAAGTATGCGCCTACCAAGTCACCTCCCCGCATTTCAAGCTTGTATAGTGCTGCTATGACCATAGCCATCTTGATTGAGCTAGCGGAGACATTCCCACAATATACTGCATTGGGGTCGAAGTCTATCCATGGTATCATCATATCACCGCGACCGACTAGGCGCGCTTTCTTCGTTCCATCCGTCTTGATGGTGAAGAGCCACATCATAGGTACGAGATGCTGGCCAGTGTATGGTACTTCCGCGAGGCAATTGTTGATTTCAAATTTGGCTCGTTCTTTGTCTACCGCAGCGATCCATTCAGGGTCTTTTAAAGCTTGGTAAAATGATTTTGGGACGAAAGGGTCTTTGACTTGAGTCGCAACTTGGTAGTGTGAAGTCTCAGTCATGGTGAGGAAATATTCCGGATTAATTGCTTGGTAATTGTACCAGTATGTCGGTACATCCGGTTCTGTGAAGTCAACGAGC
>JAYUCJ010000295.1:0-2485 GCA_043740415.1 Polaromonas sp.
GCCCAAGCCCCTGGCCGAGCATCAACGCAGGCGTGAATTCAAGGGCTGGACCTGGGGGCTGGTCACGATCGACATTGCCTCGCTGTCTGACAAGGCCGAGCGCATCAACATTACCCTGCCGTCACGCGTGCTCCGGCGAATTGATCAGGCGGCGAAGGCAGCCGGCGAGTCGAGGTCGGGATACATCGCCAGACGAGCGCTAGCTTGAATTCAGCGGATTTGGGAACTGCGTGTGAGCTGCGTTACCCGTAACCAGGGTTTGGTTAATTGCAAGACCTGACTTAATAGTGGCTCAAATTCTATGGCCACCTAAGAATGCAACAAGAAAGTTTTAAGGATATGTATGGCCGAGATAACCGTCACTGACGCATCCGAAATCAATGAGGCGCGGCGTCTAAATTTGTGGGCCACCGCATTGATGGCTCTCGCAATTGTTGCGCCGTTTTTCGCTGTCGCAGCTGGCTACAGTAATGCCTTCGAAGCTGGGCGAAGAATTGCCTATGTTGTTTTCGGTCTGGCTATTTTTATGACCGTCGCGGGCATTGCTACGCGGAAAGGCGGCCGCTTGGCTAAGGCCAAAGCGCGATTGGTAGTCGGCACATGTCTTGTGATTGGAATCGGCGGCAGCATAGCTGTATCCGTGTCGCAAATTGAAGCTACAAAACAGGTAGTCCGGGACATCCTACTAAATGAAACCAAGCAAGCAGAGAAATTTGCTACGCTGGCGGAAAAATTCGACCAAGTTAATCTGGAAAAGGCACTGACCGTAGAGAATATGACCACCCAAATTGGCATTGCTACGGGCAAAACCACACTGGCCCAATATCGGGCATTGTTGGTCGAACGTCAGACATTGTTGAAAACCAATTTGGATGAGTCTGAGCAACTGATTCGTTCGCGTTCACCAAGTGATGATTTTCTCAATTCGGCTATGGCATCTTTTACGCCAAATAAGGTGCAAGCAGTCAAGATGTATGGTGACCTTGACCGGGTGCAATTTGCCCATGCGGATGCGATCGCTACTTTGTTTGAGTGGTGCAGCACACAGGTTGGAAAACTGACCGTCAACAAGAATCAGCTGCTGTTTTCCAGTGAGGTCCAGAAGGCGGAACTAGCTAAATTAGTTGCCAATGTTCAAGAAACGGAAGACCGGGTCAATGCTGTTGTTGGTCAAGCTACAACCCTTCAGCAGCAAGCACAGGAAAGGAGCTACAAAAGCAAGGCCGAAGCGCAAAAGCTAATTAAGAGCGATAACGTTAAGTGACTGGCAGCGTGAACAATGGCAAAAGCAGGCAAATATAAGCCAGAGCCTGAAGTCGGTTAAACATCCGGACCTGCCGCTGCAGCTTCGATCTAAGCCTTGCCTTGCAACACTCCAAATTTCCAATCGTGTACTGCCGCTACGCGTGCCACCGGAAAGTCTGGGGTCAGGTCTCCCATTTCCCATTCCGAATCTGCACACCTCATATTCCTTCTCCGTTTTCAAGCTGCTTGATAACCCGGCCTCGAAAAAGCCGCTCTGATAGTTGGTAAGGTTGCCGCATCGCGCTGTAGCCCAATAAAATAGCGCCTGAGCAGCTATCGAATACGTAGCGGTTCAAATTTTTAATCTTTGCCCGCTACGCTGAACTTTGGGCACGGCCAAACTGGTTTTCTGGTCGTTCGCGCTAAACTGAAAGAAATCACTTGTCTTGAGGTACCAGCATGAAGCCATCGACCGCGCTGCACATCCACCGCGCTGCTATCCGGCATATCGTCTCGACCCACCGCGCCAGCAATGCGCGTGTATTCGGGTCTGCCCTTCATGGCAACGATACGGAGCAGAGTGATTTGGATATTTTGATTGACCCTTCGCCAGAAACCACTTTAATGGATGTAGCTGGTATCCAGGTAGAGCTGGAGGCCCTGTTAGGCGTAGCCGTAGATGTGCTCACGCCCAGGGCGCTACCAGCAAAATTTCGTGGCATCGTATTGGCAGAGGCTATGCCGGTATGAGTAAAAAGGGCCTGAGGGTCAACGATTATCTTGACCACATCTTGCAAGCGATTGATCGTATTGAGCGCTACACATTTGGCAAAGATGAAGCTGCGTTCCTGCAAGACGAACAACTCCAGGATGCGGTGATACGTAACATTGAAATCTTGGGTGAGGCGGCCAACAACGTTAAAAAGGTTGATCCGTTGTTGGCAGACAGCCACCCCGAAGTGCCGTGGCTGGTAATGGTGGCCATGCGTAACCGTGTCTCGCACGCTTATTTTTCTGTAGACCAGGAGATCGTTTGGACAACGATACGCAATGATTTACCTGGTATGAAGAGACAGATCCAGGAGCTGATCAAGGGGTTATAGGGCTGATAGCCCCATAAATTAGGGCGTCGGCTGCTACTAAATTGTTAGTCTCTGAAGAACGCTGGGGTCATATACCGTCTTGCATTGCAACATTTCCATTGCCCGCACTGGCGAATGAATGTGCGCTGCCGTCCCAA
>JAYUCJ010000296.1:0-2480 GCA_043740415.1 Polaromonas sp.
AGTTTAGGTTTAATCATCGGCATCAGAATCTCTATTTGGCTATGCTAAAGTTACTAAGAGAAAATCCTCTTTAATTTAGTTTGCTTCCTAAGACCCATATTTTTTAGACGACCCACTCATCTAATTTTAAATACGATATAAAGATATACTGAAATTAGTCTAAAGAATACGAGGATTTTCCCTAATAAGAGCAAATTCGCCAGGAACTTGAATTGCTATTTTCATTTTTAAATAAGCGACTCGCAAAAAACCACTGACTTTGCGCATTGTCATGGCGACAGCTTCAGCATGGCCATCTCTAGGCAAAGAGTGGCGGCAGCATTCCTTGTGCGTCATTCAGTGCATTTTTTATCCCAGCCAAAAGCCATCAGACCATGCAAAAAAACCATAATGCGAAATATTGAAAAGCATTATGAAAAAATCTTCGACTAAACACAGAGAGAAATTGACTTGGATCAATTTCTCTGAATATAGTCTTGTGTCTTATATAAGACTATATAATTTACAGCTATTAACATGTATCATTTAGTTATGAACAAAAATCAACCAATCAATATCTTAATTTTGGGTGCATCCTACGGATCACTTTTAGCCATCAAATGCTTGGCAGCGGGTCACAACGTGACGATGACTTGCCGCACTGCAACGGCAAATTTGATCAATGCTGAAGGCATTCGCGTTCGTTTGCCCATCAAAGGCCGGCGCGATGTGGGTGTGAATGGTCTGGTAGAGGTCAGTTCCAAAGCGCTGACGGGGCGTTTGACTGCATGCACGCCACAGCAAGTCACCGATTTAGCCGCATTTGATTTGGTCGTGCTGGCCATGCAAGAACCGCAATACCGGCAAGACGGCATTCGTGAGTTGATGCAACAAATCGCCTTGGCCAAGTTGCCTTGCATGCCTATCATGAACATGCCACCGCTGCCGTATTTGGCGCGTTTGGTTGCGCAAGATAATTTGAGCACGGTGAACATTGCTTTGAGTAAATTTCGATCCGCTTATGCCCAGGCTGAGGTATGGGATGCGTTCGATCCGGCTTGCATGACATTGTCCAGCCCAGACCCGCAAGCTTTCCGGCCTGTGGATGAGCCTGTCAATGTGCTGCAAGTAGCTCTGCCAACCAATTTTAAAGTGGCACGGTTTGAGTCCGAAAAGCATACCCAAATTTTGCGACAACTCGAGTCTGATATTGAGACCGTACGCTACACGTTCAATGGCGAGGCTTTAGAGCTGCCCGTCAAACTAAAAGTATTCGATTCTTTGTTTGTCCCCTTGGCGAAGTGGAGCATGTTGTTGACAGGCAATTACCGCTGCATTCAAGCGGACGGCATGCGACCCATTAAAGATGCCGTTTTGGGCGATTTGGCTGAATCTAAAGACGTCTACGAGTGGGCCGCCAAACTGTGCGAAAAAATGGGCGCTTCGCCTGACGATCTCGTGCCGTTTGAAAAATATGCCGCAGCAGCAGATGGCTTGGCCAAACCTTCATCGGCCGCGCGTGCCTTGGCAGCTGGTGCAACTCATATTGAACGTGTTGATATGATTGTTCAAACTTTTGCGGCACAGCTTGGGTTGCAGCACGCTAGCGTTGACCAAACCGTTGGTGTTGTGAACGGTTGGCTTGCAAAAAACAGAGCCGCATAATCAGCCATTTAAGAAGATATTTAAGAAGTGATTTAAGTGGCGATAAAGAAGAATTTTTGATTTTTAAGTTTATTTAGGGAAATTTTTATGAGTAAAGCATTAGATGGCGTCCGTATTCTTGACTTCACGCACGTTCAGTCAGGACCCACTTGCACGCAATTGTTGGCATGGTTTGGCGCAGATGTGATCAAGGTCGAGCGTGCGGGCGAGGGTGACGCCACGCGCGGTCAATTGCGCGATATTCCGGGCGTGGACAGCTTGTATTTCACGATGCTGAACCACAACAAACGCTCCATCACGCTCAACACCAAAAGCGCCAAAGGCAAAGAGGTGTTGGACACCTTGATCAAAACCTGCGACGTGATGGTTGAAAACTTCGCGCCCGGCGCGTTAGACCGCATGGGCATCACCTGGGAGCATATTCAATCGCTGAACCCGCGCATGATTGTGGCGTCGGTCAAAGGTTTTGGCCCTGGCCCGTATGAAGATTGCAAAGTGTACGAAAACGTGGCTCAATGCGCGGGCGGCGCTGCATCTACCACCGGTTTTGACGATGGCCCGCCAGTGGTGACCGGCGCACAAATTGGCGACAGCGGTACCGGCTTGCATTTGGCTTTGGGCATTGTTGCCGCCTTATACCAGCGCAACACCAGCGGCCGTGGTCAAAAAGTTTTGGCACCCATGCAAGATGCGGTGCTGAACCTCTGCCGCGTCAAGCTGCGTGACCAGCAGCGCTTGGAGCGCACCGGCACCATGCACGAATACCCGCAATACCCCGATGGTAAGTTTGGTGAGGCCGTGCCACGCGCAGGCAACGCTTCAGGCGGTGGCCAACC
>JAYUCJ010000297.1:0-2479 GCA_043740415.1 Polaromonas sp.
TAGACGCGTTCGATGGGGTTTTCCACACCGATGGGCAACACCAAAGGCGCTAAACCAAAGTTATTCCCCAGCTTGTGCGCTTGATCCAGTGGGCGCAAGTTGACGGGAACCATGGCGCGGATTTCTTGGCCGGTAGTGTCGTCACCCAAGGCGCGCAAATACTCGCCAATCGCACCGGCGACGCAGCTGAGCAACACGTCGTTGACCGAACAATTCAGCGCTTTGCCGACGGCTTTGACTTCATCCAGCGGAATGGGCTGACACCATGCCACTTTTTTGGTCGTACCGGGTTTGCCTTTAAGGCGGGTGGGTGAGTCATCTGGCATCAGCACCAGCGCAGCAGCGTCGCTGGCGAGCTGGTAGGCGATTTTGGCCATGTGAACTGTATTGGTCATGCCCTGTTTGGGGTCAGTCAACATCTCCAAAGTGCTGGCGAGGTTGTCACCCGTTTTACCCAATGTTTTGACGGCGAGCTGGGTGAGTGATTTGATCAAGGTGCCGGCTATCCAGTCTTCCGCACCCTCCAAACCTCCCCGCTTTTCAACTTTTTCTTTGCGCTCAGGCGGTATGGGGCCGCCATCGACCATGGACATGCTGACCGCAATCAAAGCGATGCCATCGGCAATGCAGTGGTGGATGCGAACAATCAACACGCTGCCACCATCGTAATCTTCAATCAAATGCAGTTGCCACAGCGGCCGCCGTGGGTCTAGTGGTTGCATGGCTAATTCAGCGACGCGATCTTGCAGAGCAGCTTGCTCTTGGCCTTTGGCTACTTTGGGGAGCTTTTCAATAACGATGTGTTTGCTGATGTCAAACGACTTGTCGTCTACCCACGTTGCGCCCGCTGAGTCTTCGACCACACGCTGCTTGAAGCGGTGGAATTTAAGCAAAGTACCTTCAACACGCTCACACAAAGCGTCGTAAGTCACCTGCGGTTTAAGCGTCCACACACCGACAATCATCATCAAGTTACTCGCGGAATCCATGCGCAGCCAAGCCGTGTCGACCTTGCTCATGCGCTCGCCGCCTATGCCTAAGGTGCCCGTGATAGCGCGGCGTATGTCTTTTTGCAATTTAATCCGAGTAACCATATTGGCTCCAAAAAACCGGGCACGACTGAACGCTAGTGCGACCGCTCTATTCTGTCCATAAATAGCCGTTTAAGATAGTGGGCAATTACCCCATCTACTTTATTCACCAGGAGTTTTTATGTCCGATCTCACCGCCAATTTCGAAGCCGCCGTTGCCAACTCTAAAAACCTGACCGAGCGACCAGACAACGCCACCATGCTGAAGCTCTACGCGCTGTACAAGCAGTCCAGCGTTGGCGACAACGCCGATAAAAAACCGGGCTTTAGCGACATGGTGGGTCGCGCCAAGTGGGACGCTTGGAATGGCATGAAGGGCACAGCCAGTGATGCAGCCAAGCAGCAATACATCGACTTGGTTGAATCTTTAAGCTGATTTTGTTATTTTCTTAGCCGCAGGTTTTTTGACTGGTTTATCCAAGAGTGCGTCTAAATTTTTAGAGATCTCTGCTTCAATTTTGTCTTTGAAAGCGCCCACTAAAAACCCCAGTTTCGCGTTCAACTCAAAGCCGTCTTTGGTCACCGTCAAAGTGCCATTGACGCCTGAGCGTTTGAAGCTGACGCAGTCTTCGGTTTTACCTTCCTCGTAGGTGCAGGCCATGTCGAGCTTTTGCTCGACATCTTCCGCCCATTTGAAGGCGATATCGCGTGCTTTGGCTAATCCAAGAGTATGTTTACGGTGGATATGAATATCAGCCATGGTCGCCTTTATAAATTAACCCTTTACGAGCCTTTGTTGATTTTTTTCAATGCCTGCTGTCTGGCTTCTTTCGGCATGGCAGCCAATCTTTGCACGGCGGCGTAAAACTTTTGCCAGTCACCGCCTTGCTGCTCAAACAGCGCTTCAAATTGTGGCACGCCATCATCATACGCAGCCAAAGCGCCAAAACCCGCGTTGTTGGCTTGTTTGACCCAGTTGTCGTAACCTGCATAGCCATTCCAACTGGTTTTCAGCAATTCGTACTGCGCTTTGAATGACTCGATGATTTTATTTTTAATTTCAACTTTTTTTTCGTTTTTATCTTCATTTTTTGCTCTGTTTTTAATAGCACTTAAGGCAGGTTTATCGCCGGCTAGAGACTTCTTTTCATCGTATACTTCAGTCAATTGAAGTCTTGTCGCTTTGGTCAAGGCTTTAAACTGTCTGCGCCGTCCGTCATAAACTTCATACTCGGCTTTAACAGCGTCAGAGCCATAATTTGCCAGCCAGCGTGTGCCACCCAGACGCTCGACCGCGGTGGCAAAAGATTCGTTGAACGCGGTGTCATCCGCCACATAAACCACCTGATGCGCCAGCTCGTGAAAGACGATGCGTGCCAGTTCGCCCTCTGGGTAGCTAATGAAGGTGCTGAGCAGCGGATCGCCACCCACCCAGTTGCTCCAACCCA
>JAYUCJ010000298.1:0-17779 GCA_043740415.1 Polaromonas sp.
TCGCCCATGGCCACCGCCACGACGATGTACCACACCAACAAAAACCCGCTGCGCAAAATCACCCGCGACAGTGAAACCGTAGACATCGTGCGCGGCGACAAACGCCGCCGCCTGCACAAAGCCTTCCTCCGCTACCACGACGCCAACAACTGGCCGCTGTTACGCGAAGCCCTGAAAACCATGGGCCGCTCTGATTTGATCGGCAACGGCAAACACCACCTCATCCCCACCTTCCAGCCGCTCAACAGCACCGGCTACACCAGCGCCCGTAAAAAGAACTCAACGTCAGATTCTGGGACTTCTGCTGCGCTGAATGTGCAGGCCAAGCCGGGACGGATATTGACGCAGCATACAGGCCTGCCGCCTCGGGATAATGGGTCTAAGGTGTTTAAGGGTGGGAAGCCTAGGAAATAATGCCAAATACGCGTTTATCCGGCATATTTATTACCTGATATGCTATTTTATTTGTAGTAAATTTAAGTGCTATTGTACTGTTCAAATAACCAGCATAATCATTTGAAACGCAATCTACAAGTCATTCTTAGGAGATTTTGATGATCGGATTAATTCGCGACAGCCAGATTATTACGCAGGTTTTCGGTATTCATTACTTTAGACCGCAATGGACAAGCACAATTCCTACTTTAGCAATGCGAACACTGAACAGACTCCTTCCTTTACTGGCGCTGCTCTCGCTTGGATCTGCACATGCGGCGGATGACTACTACTCGGAGGTTCGGCTCGAAGTCGCTGTCCGTGCAATTTCTCTTTCGACAGTCGACCCCTTGATGCGAAGCCACATTGAGGGAACCGCAGCAGCCCTTAGCTACGTGTACGACTGCAGCGCCGTTAGTCCGGGTCTCCTGCGCAGTTTCGTCCGAGTGTCAGACGCACTTGTTCAGTACTCAAAGTCCGACTGGGGAAGACTAGGTCTGGAGTACGGAAATCTCACGGTTGCTGGAGCACTGCAAGCCTATGTCACTCGGGATCTCAAGTGTCGCATCCGAGAGTGATGATGTGCAACCTCCGGTCAAACCAAATGCGACCCAATAAATCATTCAACGCGGACACCCAGAGGCGTCAACTTTGTTCGATAGGGCTTGGTCAGTACGCTGGTCAAGTCCAACGTTAGGTTTCACTATGTCTGCGGCAGATATTCTCTCACCGTTCCGCGGCGCCCTCGCAATCGAACAGGTGGCGACGGGTATGAATGCTGCAACGAAAAATGCTAGACGTTTGGCTCAGGACGCCAGACTACTTCTCGATAATAAGCGTTGGCCGACAGCCGCGTCTGTTGCCGCGCTGTCAATTGAAGAATCAGGAAAGGTCGTCATTCTCAGACGGTTCTTAACCGCGAAAACAGATGAGATTAAAGGCCTCTGGAAAGAATACCGGTCCCACACAAAGAAAAACATCAATTGGATTCTTCCAGAATTAGTTGCAAAGGGCGCACGGCGCTTGGATGACTTCAAACCAATAGTTGATAGTGCATCGGATCATCCAGAAGTCTTGGATGCGACGAAGCAAATAGGTTTTTACACAGACTGTTTGAGGAACGCTCATTGGTCGCTACCAAACGAAGTGGTGGATGAGGCCTTGGCAAAAAGTCTCGTCGCGGCAGCAGAGGTCCTTTCGCCAGAACGGTATATCTTCGTGCGAGAACTTGAGCTTTGGGTCAAATACTTTGGACCTATCTGCAATAAGAATCCAGATCGGATGAAGCAGGCTTTGGTCAATTGGTATGGCGCAATGCAAGCTGAAGGATTGGCACCAGCTGGTCCGAACAAAATGCAGGCCTTCGTGAAGGAAGGTCTGTCAATCGATGAAGTCAGCCAAATGAGCACAAAAAGCAAGACCTAACAAGACACGCCACGGGACGCATATTTTTCTACGCTTCATTTCCGCCAGTGAGCTTCGTTGCTACCTAAAAGTGAAGCGGGGTCAGGTCTTGCAAAATCACACAAACTGAAGCCAAATTACTATATATAACATAGCACCTCTGGCAATAAATACGCCGTCTACAGCCGAATTTACCTCATATTTCCCGCATTTCACAACCCAAGCTCAGAATGCGACCCCATCCGCACTAGCTGGAGCGTTTCTGCATCTGGTTTTCTGTAGATCAACACCAAATCGGGTTTGATGTGGCAATCTCGGTGGTCGCTCCACTGGCCAGTTAGGGCGTGGTCGCGCAGGCGTTCGGCTAGGGCTTGGTCGTCTGCAAGTTGTTGCAGCAATTCGGCAAACTCGCCACCCAATACAGTTTTATGCTTTCCTTTTAACTCGCGTTTGTAATCGCGCTTAAAGCTATTGGTCGGCTCAATCCGGCGCATTCAAGTCTGTCATCAAGTCTGCTACAGATTTGAAAGACGGCAAATTACCAGCCCGCGCTTCGCGCATGGCGGCGACGGTTTTAGCATTCGGCACCAAAGGGTCAAAGGGCAAAACATGGTCATGCGCGACTCTGGTCAGCATCATTCGCACAGCATCGGACACGGTTAAACCCATCGCAGCCAGCGCGGCGGCGGCTTCGTCGCGTATGGCGCTGTTGATTCGGGTTTGAACTAGGGCATTGGCTGACATGGTGGTTCTCTTTGAATATGATTGACATTGTAATTCAATTGCATGCAAACCCATTCACTTACGTTAAAATTAACAGAAAACCTGTCCATAATGGTGGAAAACATAATATGCAAGCGGCACAAACCCAGTTCAACATCCAAAACTTGCAAGCTTCTTGGCAAGCTTTTGATGCGATGGCGCACCTTCGCCCTATTCACTCTGACGCTGATTTTGAACGCATGTCTGTGATGATGAATGCGATGCTTGACGATGTGGGCGACGACGAAGAGCACCCGTTGTCTGGCCTGCTCGAATTGGTCAGTGATTTGATCTACCGCTACGAGCAAACGCATCACGCCATTGAAGCCGCCGCGCCCAAAGATGTGCTGCGGTTTTTGATGGAATCGCGTGGGCTAAAGCAAGACGATTTGTCTATACTACTACCGCAAAGCAACCTGTCAGCCATTTTGGCGGGTAAACGCAAAATCAGCGCTGCACTGGCGGGGAAACTGGGGAAATACTTCGGGATTAGCGCAGCGGTGTTTGTACCGGCCTAAGCAAAAGAAGTAAATGCCGTGAATTTAATGGAATTAGACGGTTACAAAGCCAAGATTGAATACGACGCTGAGCTTGATATGTTCAGAGGCGATATTTTGGGTTTGACGGGTGGTGCCGATTTTTATGGCAAAAACCCAGCGGAGCTGCGTGCAGAGTTCAAAAAGTCTTTATCGGTTTTTTTAGAGGTCTGCCGTGAAAACGGCATTGAACCTAAACGCAGCTTTTCAGGCAAATTCAATCTTCGCATTCCGACCGAATTACACGAAAAATTGGCTATCTTCGCGCAGACCGAAGGTAAAAGCATCAACTCTGTCGCGCAAGAGGCTTTGTTTCAGCGGTTGGCGGCGTGAATTAGCATTTTTATTAGCGTAAATATCATAGCGACTTAGGCTATAAATACGCCAGTTACAGGCGAATTTATCTCAAATTAACGCTTAAAACAGTTACCAATCAACCTCACCTTGCCAAACTTGCATTTATCCAGATAATCCGTATAATCTGCATAATCCGTATCATTCTTCATTAAAAGGAGTTGAACATGCAAACACTGACCGCTCGCGAGTTTCAAAAAAACTTTGGCGCTATTACTGACCAAGTCTTGTCGGGTGAACTGTTTACGGTGACAAAATATGGGCGGCCGGCGTATTTTGTGATTCCCAACAACAGCGATTCTGAGGAAGCCATTCGCCGCATTGCGGGGCGCAGATTGGTGAATAACTTGAAGAATTCGAAAGCGACAGAAGCGGCAAGAGCACTGACGTTTGATGACATCACCAAGCTGATCAACGAAGATTAAGGCCTTGCTTCAGTGCCTAAATCCATCGTTTTAGACAGCAACCTGATTGTTAGCGCCATTCTGAATCCTGAGGGAATTTGCGCTTTGGCGATTGATTTGGCTGATAGCAACTTCGATGTTGTGCGCTCTAAAGACACAACACATGAATTGGTTGAGGTGATGCGCCGTGACAAATTCGACCAGTTTGCAACCCTTGAAGACCGCGTTTTTCGCGTGCAAACTTATATTGAAGCAACGCGCTTGGTCGCCGTGAATATTCACGTGACAGACTGCGCAGACCCCAAAGACAATAAATTCCTAGAACTCGCCATCGCAGCCAAAGCAACCGTCATCGTTTCAGGTGACAAAAAACACTTGGTCAGCATGAGCCCCTACAAAGGCATTGCCATCATCCGTGTACGCGATTTTGTGGATAATTTGGGTGATTATCTGTAAAATTATTGACGTATTTTGCTATACATATAGAAGCGCCTTAGGCAATAAATACGCCGGCTATAGCCGAATTTACCTCATATTTTCCGCATTTCACAACCAAAGCTCAGAATGCGACCCTATCCGCACAAGCTGCAGCGTTGCTGCATCTGGTTTTCTGTAAATTAAGATCAAATCGGGTTTGATGTGGCGATCTCGGTGGTCGCGCCACTGGCCGGTTAAGGTGCAGTTAGCGATTTCTTCACGCTATCCAAGGTTTTAAACGTGAAGCCCAGTGCCTTGGTATGGCGAACGCAGGCTTCTGCATAAGCGTGCATATCGCCCTGGTATTTTTGCAACCAGCTGCTCACGCAGGGCGTGCAGCTCTTGCACGATGGGGTCTTGCCATGCGTTGGCTGCTTGTGGCTATGGATGCGTTTGAACGTTATTTATACGCGCGATCATGATCTGTCACCAGCGTTTGAAACCGCATGAATCCTGCATCGCGCACAACAACAGCGCGGTATTGCAAGGAAACGCGCACGGTGTATCTTCCAGACTGGCTTTTTATCTCTTCCCAATTCAACCCATGGTCAGTAAACAGCTGATCCCAACTCATTTTGGACAATTTGGCAAAAGTTTTAAAAAGCTTCTTGATCTCGTTTGCATCAAGGTTAAACAACTCTTTTTGAAACGCTGGGTAATTCAAATCCAACTTGATGTGTGCGCTGTTTGCACTGCTGGTCGTCATTGACGCTTAGCAGTCGAATTTTGGGTAGCGCTTTGAACTGCATTTTGCAAAGCGTCCAAATCAGTATCTTGGGCTGGGTTGTTTTGCATCCATTCATCTGCCGCTGCTAACTTGTTTTGCAAAGCAGGCTCGTAAATCCATTGCTCGTTGCTTGGCATCACGGTTGCTTTTTTTAAGATGAAATCACCACCAGCCAATTTTTCAACCAGAAACGCTACGCCGGCAAAACTCTTTCCAAGCGAGATTTGCCCGCTCTTGCCCACTACTTTGTAATTTAAAGCCGTCATATCATGATCCTCTGCATAGCGCATGATAGCACAACGGCATGATTGCATGATTGCATGATTGCATGAAATATGCGTTTTTTCGCACTATCATTACGAATCAAACTACTCAAAATAAACGCTAAAAACTGGGGACTTTCCATATGAATCAAGGTATCAAAGCAGAATGAACCCTAAAGTCGATTTTTATTTCACAAAAGCCAAAAAGTGGCAAGAAGAATTGAAGACGTTGAGACTTATCATTCTCGGCTGTGGGTTGACCGAGGAGTTGAAATGGGGGGTGCCTTGTTACACTTTTGAGAACGACAAGAAGAGTGAGAAGATCGTTTTAATCCAAGTGTTTAAAGACTACTGCGCGGTTTTGTTTTTTAAGGGTGCTTTGCTGAAAGACGCCAAGGGCATCCTGATTCAACAAACCGAGAATGTACAGTCTGCACGGCAGCTTCGGTTTACCGATGTTCGCGAGATTGTGGCGCTGAAAGCCACGATCAAAGCCTATATCAAAGAAGCCATTGCGGTGGAAAAAGCGGGTTTGAAGGTGATCAAGAAAGAGACGGCTGAGTTTGCCATGCCGGAAGAGTTTCAAGCCAAGTTAGACGCATCCCCTGCCCTGAAAACCGCTTTTGAAGCGCTGACACCGGGGCGGCAACGTGGTTATTTGCTGCATTTTGCGGCAGCCAAGCAATCTAAAACGCGGGAAGCCAGGGTTAAAAAATGCATGCCGCAGATTCTGAATGGCAAAGGTTTGGACGATTAATGAGCAAGCCTTTTCCCGAAAACACGCCCGTCCTCATCGCCGGCGGTGGCCCTGTCGGGCTGACGCTGGCTGCGCTGCTGGCGAGTTTCGGCATTCGCAGCTTGGTGATTGAAAACGACCCGTCTTACTGCACTGGCAGCCGGGCGATTTGCATGTCGCGGCGCTCGCAGGAGATTTTGGGCTGGGTGGGTGCGGACAAGCCGCTGGTGGGCAAGGGGCTGTCATGGGTCGGTGGGCGCAGCTATTACCGCGACACCGAGGTGCTGCACTTCCAAATGCCCAACGACCCGACGCAGCGCTTTGCGCCCATGGTGAATATTCAGCAGTATTTTGCGGAGCAATTTGCGCACGAAGCCGCTCAAAGATACCATGATAGCTACGGTGATTTGGTGGGTGTACGCTGGAATTGTAAGGTTCATGCAGTGCGGCAGCTAAGCAATGGCAATGAAGTTGATGTGATCGACGCCGACGGCAAAATGCAGACCCTCCGTGCCGACTGGCTGGTCGCCTGCGATGGCGGCCGCAGCACCGTGCGCGAGCAGCTGGGGCTGCAGCTGCAGGGTATGCAGTACGACGGCAAGTACGTGATTGTCGATATCCGCCAAAAAACCCAGCGCGCCGTCGAGCGGCTGGCCTGGTTTGACCCGCCGAGCAACCCCGGCTCCACCATTTTGATGCACCGCCAGCCGGAGGACGTGTGGCGGATTGACTACCAGATTCGGGATGACGAAGACCCGATTGAGGCCATCAAACCCGAAAATGTATTGCCCCGCGTGCAAAGCCATTTGTCCATGATCGGTGAAAACGAACCGTGGGAGCCGCTATGGATATCGATCTACAACGCCAAATGCCTGAGTTTGGAGAAATACCGGCACAACCGCGTGCTGTTTGCGGGCGACGCGGCGCATTTGGTGCCGATTTTTGGCGTGCGCGGGCTGAATTCTGGGCTGGACGATGCGGGTAATTTGGCTTGGAAGCTGGCTCGCGTGATTCAAGGCACATCACCCGACAGCTTGCTGGACACGTATTCCACCGAGCGCGTCCACGCCGCGCATGAAAACATGGTTTTCGGCGCGAAAAGCACGGAGTTCATGGCACCGCCAAACTTTGCATTCAAGTTGATGCGGGAGGCGACGTTGAAGCTGGCACTGGTGGACGAAAAAGTGCGTTCGCTGATTAATCCACGTCAATCCACACCGATTCACTACGCCGGCTCTGCTTTGAACGTACCAGATATGGACGTTTGGAGCAGCGATTTAACTGCGCCGGGCATGCCTATGCCAGAAATGTTGCTCGATGCCGGCTCGCATTTAACCCAAATATTTGGCAAAAACTTTGTTTGCATCGTCTTGGGAGCAGCTTTAGAGCCATCGAAACAAGCAGATTTAAAGCAAAATGGTATCAAAATTTATAGCTGCTTAGGCAATAAATACGTCGGCTACAGCCAGTTTGGACTGTCAAATTCGACCGAATCAGCTCTGATACTGGTGCGACCCGATGGCTATGTGATGGGGCGCTGGAAAGGCACGGCTATTGCGCCTTTGTTGACGGCGATGAAGCAAACGGGAGTGAAGTTATGACTGACAGCGAATTAGACCAAACCTACACAGCCCTGTGCAACGCACTCGCCAGCGTGGGCGAGGCGCAAGCGCAGCCGTTTTTAGCCATGCTCAGCCTCTCCCTCATCGCCCACAGCCCAAGCGCCGCACAAGTGCTGCCGCTGATTGCGCAGGCGCAAAATCAATGTACTGGTGCCAAAACCGCCGGACAACCTTGAATTACCCTTCAAACAAGCATGTAGCCGGCGTATTTATTGCCTAATATGCTATATTATTAATAGCAAACTATTTACACTGGCGGCAACAGTACTTTATTGACGACATGAACCACGCCGTTTCTAGCGTCTAGGTTGAACTGAATGATTTGGGACTTGCGGTTGCGGCCATCGGTGATGGTGAAAACACCGGCAACATTGTCAACTTTCAGCGTCGCACCTTGCACCGTTTTAAGCGCTGTGTTGAACACAAAATCAGCATTGTTGATTTTGCCAGGCAGCAGGTGGTAGGTCAGGATGGACGTGAGCAACGGTTTGTTGGCAAAGAGCTGGTCTCGGGTCATCCCCAATTCGGCCAGCACCGCCACAAAGGCGCCATTGTTGGGCGCAAACAAGGTGTAAGACGTGTTGAGTTGGAAGGTCTGCACCAAACCGGCACTGATGATGGCGTCTGACAGCACGCTCAAATCTGCGTTGTCTCGCGCGGTTTCAAAAATGTCTTTGGTGGTTTCGGTGCTGCTGCCACCGCAAGCAGCTAGCAATGTGCTGACTGAAGTGGCTGCGGCTAGGCCGCTCATGAGAAGAATATTTCTGCGTAGCATAGTAGGTTCCTTGATGATGGGTTGATTGAAAAAATATAGTTGAACTTTCAATGTAGACCCATCGCGCAAGAGGTACAAGGCTTAGGACTGATGGATAAGTAACCACGATTTTCAGTTCGTACTTTTTTTTCAATGCAGCGAAGAAAAGCGCCTACAAAGTGTGTCGGTGTCGTCTCACATCAACTTTCAAAACTCGCGCGATTATTTTTCAAAAGTGATGATGCGTTGATGCCATATTGTGCATTTTTATCTGCAAATATCGGCATCACCACCATTGGTAAAAGCACCCCGTGGCATTGAAAAAGTTAAGCCATCAACGTTGCTATGAAATTGGGAATGCATTGCCATGAGAGCCGTCATCCAGCATCACACACTTTTTACGCGTGGTAACAACATACGCCACTAAATACTCTAAAAAGCACGGATTCAATGACGGCTTCCTAGGCGTTTGTACTAGGGGCTGCTGCGGTAGATTCCGCTTAAACTCAAAGTCAGTAGGCGTGCTTACCAAATATTCATTCATCATCGGCAAATCTTTGGAGACATCATGTTCGGTAAATTTACAAAAATCGCAGCGCTCAGCTTGGCTGCATTAGCTGGATTCACGCCATTGGCAAGTTTGGCGCAAGACGCCTATCCCACCAAAACCATCCGCTTCGTGGTGCCCTACCCGCCTGGCGGCCCGACAGATTTGATGGCGCGGCTGCTGCAGGGTGAGTTGCAAACGCGTCTTGGCGTGTCCGTCATCGTTGACAACAAAGCCGGCGCGGGCGGTAACTTGGGCAGTGCCGATGTGGCCAAGCAAGCACCTGCTGACGGCTATACGCTTTTACTGGCGGCCAGCGGCCCGATGGCGGTGAATTCCACGCTGTACAAAAGCATGCCGTTCAATCCATTGACCGATCTGGCACCCGTCATACAAATCTCGTCTTTTCCGCTGGTGCTGGAAGTGCATCCTAAAGTTGGCGTTAAAACCGTCAAAGAACTGGTTGCACTGGCCAAAGCGGGTAAAACGGAATTGAACTTCCCTTCAGCTGGTAACGGCACCCCACAGCATTTGGCAGGTGAATTGTTCAACACGCAAATGGATACGAAACTGCTGCACGTGCCCTACAAAGGCGCTGGCCCGGCACTGAACGACTTGCTGGGTGGCCAAGTGAATGTGATGTTTGATATTTTGGGCAGCTCTTTGCAATACATCCAAGCTGGGAAACTGATTCCATTAGCCGTGACGTCAGCCAAACGCAGCCCGCAATTGCCGAATGTGCCGACCATGGCAGAGGCAGGCGTGCCGGGCTACGAATTCACCGGCTGGCATGGCATTGCGGTGCGTGCAGGAACGCCAAAGCCTATCATTGACAGATTGAACACGACTTTGAATGCGATTTTCAACGAACCAGAATTCCATAAAAAGTGGGAAGCCATTGGTACCCCCGTGGTCGGTGGCACAGCAGCACAGTTTGGTGAGTTGATCAAACGCGACACAGTGCGCTTGGGCAAAGTGGTGAAAGACGCGGGTGTGACACTGGATTGAGCAGCGTTCGGTTAGTTTTGGGTTGGTTTTGATGTATTAAATTTGGAGGCTTTTTTATGACTCGCTCTTTATTCAAACAAGTACTGACCGTATCAAGTTTATTCATAGGGCTTGCGCTCCAAACCAGTCAAGCTCAAACTACTACCTCAAATCCTGCCAACGCCGTTTGGCCGACGAAGCCCGTCAAAATCATCGTCACCTTCCCGCCCGGCGGTGCGCCTGATACTTTGGCTCGGATTTTGGCTGAAAAATGGGGGCAAGCATCGGGGCAAACCTTCACCGTGGACAACAAAGCCGGTGCAGGCGGCAACATTGGTGCTGATTTTGTGGCGAAAAGTGCGGCTGACGGCACCACGCTGCTCATCGCGACAGTAGGCACCCACGCCATCAACCCCGCGCTGTACGCCAAAATGCCGTACGACAACATCAAAGACTTCACGCCGGTGAGCTTTTTGGCCAGCACGCCGAACTTGCTGGTGGTGAACAACAGCGTGCCCGCTAAAACCGTCAAAGAGCTGATCACATTAGCAGGTAAGACGCCATTAACGTTCGGCTCTTCGGGTAGCGGCACATCCATTCACCTGTCTGGGGAGCTGTTTAACACCATGGCAGGCGTCAAAATGCAGCATATCCCTTATAAAGGTCGCGCGCAGGCGATTCCGGATTTGTTGGGTGGCCGCATTTCCATGATTTTTGACAACATGCCGTCGGCGCTGCCCTTGGTCAAATCTGGCGACATCCGCGCCATCGCCGTCACCAGCGCCACACGTTCACCTGCTGCACCGAATATTCCGACGATTGCTGAAGCTGGTCTGCCCGGATTCGAAGCGACCTCGTGGTTTGCCTTGATGGCACCGGCTGGCATGCCGAAAGACGTTTTAGCCCGCATCAACGCTGAAACGATCCGCGTCATGACCCTGCCAGACGTGAAAGAAAAACTCTCCACCTTGGGGCTAGACGCCGCCCCAGCCAGCCCAGAGTCACTCGCCAGCTTGATTCAAGTCGAAACCGTCAAATGGGCGAAAGTGGTGAAAGAATCAGGCGCAAAGCTGGATTAGTGCTGAAAAACATGCCATTTTAGGCTCTAGCCGGCGTATTTATTGACTAGATTGCTATATTATTTATAGCATAATGAATAACAACAAATAAATTAAATTACACCACCCAAGCGCCATCTCGATAAATCATTTGCTCATCCAACGCGACTTGCTCGGTCACGGCAAAAACATCGATGTGGTAGGTGCCGTCACCGCGTTTGAAGTTGGGTTTACCGTAGATGCCGTGTTTCGCACCTAGAGACAGGTGCATGCCGCACATGCGCTCGTAGCTGCCAATGTCGCTGACGGTGCGGGTTTGGCTGAAGGCGCGGTTAAGGCCCATCCCGATTTCGCGCAGCCAGACGACCTGCTCGTCTGCGCGGATGTTGGCCAGCACGGTGTCAAATTCTGGCGTGCTGTCTTCGGTGTCTACGACTTGGCCTTTCTCAACAACCAAGGTGATGGGTTTGGCGGGGCGGTTGACTTTGAACGCGGTGTCTCCATAGGCGTGGATGCGCACGCGCCCATGCACCGCCTCCAGGTCTTTAGCCTCGGTAAAGACTTCACCAATGGGGAACTGCCCACCGATGTTGGGCATGTCACTGTAGTCGCCCACATTGAGTTTGGCCGTTTCAAACGACGAGCCAAAAACGAGTCTGGCATCGGGAAACTGCGCGCCACCGCTGTCCAGCCAGCCGCTTTTAGCGGTGTCGATGATGGCTTTCAGGCCGTGGCCTGTGCCTCGAAAATACGCCGCATCGTAAGCCAAAGCGTCGATGTAATAGCCTACCTCGACGCCTTGCATGCGTACCAAATGCAGATGTTCGATCACTTTGAGCCCGCGCTTGAACAGCTCAACGCGGATGCGAAAGGCCTCCAGCCTAAAATTGGTCGATTGCACCAACACCACCAAATCTGACGCATTCAAAGCCGAGAATACGCCCAGCACGGCTTCGGGCGTGTGGGTCGCAAAGTCGATGAATTGCGCATCGGGCAGGCAATGCCTGTAGGCCTGCGTCAAGGTGCGGGCAAGTTCGCAGTTGGTATCGAACACCACAACGGCCTTGTGTTGGCTGGTGTGGTGGAAAACTTGCGTCAACAAGTCAGCAATGTTTTTTTCTGCAATTTCGTTCATTATTTTTTATTTCGCTTGAAGCATCGGTTGAGTCATCGCTTGTGCCAACCGCACCGCTTCGTCAACAAAGTTATAGACTTCCAGCGGTATGCGTTGATTCGGACCCAAAACTGCCTTGTTGCGATACTGCCCCAAGCGCACCACGACCAACTGCAGAGATGGCACCACAATCACATACTGCCCTTGGTGCCCTTGCATAGCGTAAAACGGGTGTTTGTAAGTCCAGTCCATCCACAAGGAGTGGCCATAATGTGCTTGCAAATCCGGCTTGCGCATGCGCTCTACAAAGGCTTTGTCCAGCAACTGCTTACCACCCCACTGCCCGTCTTGCAGCAGCAGTTGACCCAGTTTGGCGTAATCTCTGGCGGTCGCGAAAATGCAGCAATAAGTGCGCTCCATGCCACCTGCTTCGCTCGGTCTGTCCAATGTATAAATGGCATCTTTCTCCATGCCCAGCGGTTGCCACAATGACTGCGACAGGTGTTCGCTGACATTAGATTGTGGATTTTTCGCTTGGATGGCTCGTTTCAGAATCACACCCAGCAACTGTGTAGAGCCACTGCTGTATTCATACGCAGTACCGGGTTCGCGCTCAAAACCTTGGTTCAGCACCAGTTTTTCAGCGTCTTTACCGTAGTAAAGATCAGTCGTCACATTGAAGGGAAGCTTGTAGTTTTCGGTCCAGTCGTGGCCGGCCTTCATGGCTGACAGCTGCGAAATCGTAGCTTTTGCACCTCTGGCATCACCAGCAAATTCGGGGAGAAACTGGGTAATCGGTGTATCAAAACTTGGAATCAGCCCTTGCTGCACCGCCAAGCCCACCTGCATCGTCGTGATGGTTTTGGCAACAGAGAACGAATTGGTACGGCTGCTTTCGGTGTAGGGCGAAAAATAAGTCTCGTGCAGCAACTTGCCGTTTTTAGCGACAAGAAAAGCTGCGGATTTGTATTGCTGCAGATAACTCAAAGTTGCGCTATTCAAAGGTGATTTGTTAAACGCGGCGTCTTTTTCCCATGCCAGTGGCTGTGCGGTGGCGATTTTGCGCTGTGCAAAGCTGTCTGCATCGTCAATATGCGCGGTTGAATGTCCCTGCAAGTAGGTAGCTGACAGTGCTTTCCAGAAATAACCATGACCCGTGAGCTGAATCGCCAAAGCCAATAAAACAAGCAACGCAAGCAAACCCAAGCCCAGGCGAGTAAAGATTTTTTTAAGCATATGAAACCGAATTTATATTAGGTAGACTTTGCAATACTTGCTAAAGCATTTTGCGTGATTTGTGCCAAGCTGCCACGGGTGGAGATCACCTCGGGGTCTAAAGTCACCTCAATCAACGTGCCTTGCGGACGTGCCAGCGCCGCCAACAGCTCGGCTTCAAACTCGTGCGTGTGGGTGATACGCACACCCGCGTAGCCATAGGCGCGTGCGAGACCTGCAAAGTCGGGATTGGCAAGCTGGGTACCGCTGACATTGCTTGGATATTCACGCTCTTGGTGCATACGTATCGTGCCAAACATGCCGTTGTTGAGCAGTAAAACAATGCTTTTGACGCCCACTTGCGCTGCGGTGGCCAGCTCTTGGCCATTCATCATGAAGTCACCATCACCCGCAATGGTAAAAGCAATGCGTTGACCAGTAGCAGCATTTTTGGTCAAAATATTCGCAGCAATACCTGCTGGCACACCGTAGCCCATCGCACCATTGGTCGGTGCAAGCTGGGTTTTGTAGCCTTTGGCCAGACCGTGGTATTGGAAAAAGCGGTGCAACCAACTGGCAAAGTTACCGGCGCCATTGGTCAGCACAGCATCTGCGGGCAAATATTGTTGCAGGGTGGCGATGATGGCAGGCATGTCGATGGTGCCGGGGAGTTTGAGACCACCGTTGGCCGGATCAACATTGGCCAAGTAATCGTGATTCGCTTCTTTCGCCCAAGCCTGCCACGGCAAGTTTGGCGGCGCAGACAGCAGCTCCAGTGAACGGGCTGCTGCGCTCATGCTGGCGTGGATGGCCAAATCAGCCTGATAGACACGGCCCAATTCCTCGGCGCTGGCGTGGATGTGCACCAGTTTTTGCGCAGATTTGGGCGCTTGCATCAGGGTGTAGCCACCGGTGGTCATTTCGCCCAAACGAGGGCCGATGGCGATGATCAGATCACTTTGCTTGATACGTGCCGCCAGTTTGGGGTTGATGCCAATGCCAACGTCTCCCGCGTAGAGCGGGTGAAAGTTGTCAAACGTGTCCTGAAAGCGAAAGGCGTTACCAACGGGTAGTGACCAGTTTTCGGCAAAGCGTTGCAAGGCTTGTGCGGATTGCACTGTCCAACCACTGCCACCGGCGATAATCAAAGGTCGCTCTGATTTTAATAGCAGCTCTCGCAACAAATTTGCCGACTCAGGTGCAATCCATGCCTCTACCGGCACAACTTTAGGCAAGGGTGCAGCGTCCACCATCTGCGTCAACATGTCCTCAGGCAAGACGATAACGACAGGGCCTGGGCGACCATTCATCGCTGTAGCAAAGGCACGGGCTACGTATTCAGGGATGCGTTTGGCATCGTCAATGCGTTCGACCCGTTTGGCCATGCCACCCGTGGAAGGGCCGAAAAAACTCAGATAGTTAACTTCTTGAAAGGCTTCGCGGTCGCGGGTGTCGCTGGCGACATCACCGACAAACAGCACCATGGGCGTGGAATCTTGAAAAGCGGTGTGCACGCCTATGGAAGCGTTTGTTGCACCCGGTCCGCGTGTGACAAAGCACACCCCAGGACGACCTGTGAGCTTGCCTGCAGCTTCTGCCATGAAGGCGGCGCCACCCTCTTGCCGGTTGATAACGAATTCGATGTCAGCTTTGTAGGCATGAAAGCCGTCTAAGACTGCTAAAAAACTCTCGCCGGGAACGCCAAAAGCGTGTGTCACGCCTTGTGCAACGAGGCATTCGACCAACAAATGGCCGGCTAATTGTGTTGTCATGCTGTCCTGTCTACTTGGATGTTTTTAATTTTTATGTTTATTTTAATTGCACTTTTTTGATGCTCTACACTTCTGGCAAAACCAATGCTGACCAGCAACACGATAGCCACACTGTACAAACAAGCGCTGTAAAGCTGCCTGTCCATCAACGCACCAAAAATCAAAGGTGCCACCGCAAAGCCCACATCAAAACCCGAGTAAACCGTGCCATACATGCGGCCCGATGCACCCTTGGGGGTTGCATTTTTAACCATCATGTCACGGCTGGGGTTGCCAATACCTACGACAAAACCTGTAGCAGCCAAGGCAACCATGGTGCCGGCTGCACCTAAAATTCTAGTGGCACACAGCATCAGCAAAAATGCACCGGCTGCATAGCAGATCATGATCGCATTGTCGCTGCTCACGCCGCGTTTGGTTTGGCTGGACGCGATAAACCCACCCACCAAGATGCCCAATGCACCGCACAGCAAATAAGCGGTCAGCGTCAGTGTGGCCATTTCAAAACTGATGTTATGCAGGGCTTTGAGGATGGGGACAGAGAAGCTTTGCACCATCGCCAATGTCACGGTGGACAGCATGAAAAACCCAAAGCACCACCACACGACGGGGAGCTTTAGAAACGCAAAATCGCTCTCTTTTTCAGCATGAAGATGTGCGTTTTTTGGGTTCTGGCGAACCACCTCCGTCAAAAAACATTCCCGGTTGAGCCACAAAATCAACAGTACTGCGGCATACAGCAATGCTGCGGCTAAATAAGCGTTGCGCCAGCCAGCTAAGGATGTCAAACCCGCGTAAAACAAGGGCCCAAGCGCCCAACCCAAGCTCCCTGAAATACCATGGGTGCTGAATGCATGGCCCAAGCGTGCTTGTGACACGCGCTGATTCAATATCGTGAAATCGCAAGGGTGAAAGGGAGAATTACCCAAACCAGCCAAGGCGGCAGCTCCTATCAACCAAGCGTAATTTTGGGCAGACGCAGCCACCAGCGCCGCCAACATAAACACGCCAATGGCAGAAAACAGCACAGGTCGTGCGCCCACACGATCGACCCAAAACCCCGACAGGGCTTGCCCGACGCCAGACACAATAAAAAAGATGGTGACCAAGAATCCCAATTGCGAGAAACTCAGGGCAAACTCTTTTTGAAACACCGGAAACAAAGGCACCAGCAGCATGTGCGAGAAGTTCGAAATGGCATGCGCCAAGCTCACCAAGCCTATGATTTTAGCGTCTTGCCCAAGTGGAATAGGGTTGGTAACCGACTTGTTATCAATCACGGCAGCTAAAGTGTCATTACTCATGCCATGATGATAACAAGCCTTCTTCGTCTGTACTGTCGCCTACATATGCTTTGGTTTACTTGAAGACAAATTGTCCTGGCGCGTGAATGGGGTCTACGCTCACCGCAATACTGCTCTTAGGCAAAAACTTGCCTTCCAAAATCAGCTTGGACAACGGGTTTTCAATGCGTTGCTGTATCGCCCGCTTCAAAGGTCGCGCACCAAACACCGGGTCAAAACCAACTTTGGCCAGTTCAGCCAAGGCAGCAGCTGACACATCCAAGGTCAGCTCCATCTTAGCCAGGCGCGCTTGCAAGATTTTGAGCTGGATGCCCGCAATCGACTCGATCTCTTTCACGCCCAACGCATGGAACACCACGGTTTCGTCAATCCGGTTCAAAAACTCAGGGCGGAAATGGTCTTTCAACTCATCCCAAACGGCATCTTTGACGTCTTCGTAGGGTTTGCCGACCATGGCTTGAATTTTGTGCGAGCCAATGTTGCTGGTCATCACGATCACGGCATTTTTGAAGTCCACGGTGCGGCCTTGACCATCGGTCAAACGGCCATCGTCCAGCACCTGCAAGAGCACGTTGAAGACGTCGGGATGGGCTTTTTCTACCTCATCCAACAAAATCACGCTGTAGGGTTTGCGGCGCACGGCCTCGGTCAAGTAGCCGCCCTCTTCATAGCCCACATAGCCCGGCGGCGCGCCAATCAAACGTGCAACGCTGTGCTTTTCCATGAATTCGCTCATGTCGATACGCACCAGATGGTCTTCGGAATCAAACAGGAAACCCGCCAGCGCCTTGCACAGCTCAGTCTTGCCCACGCCCGTGGGGCCAAGGAACAGGAATGAACCGGTCGGCCGGTTCGGGTCGCCCAGGCCGGCGCGTGAGCGGCGAATGGCGTTGGCTACAGCGGTGATGGCCTCGTCCTGGCCGACCACGCGCTGGTGCAGCTTGTCTTCCATCTGCAGCAGTTTGTCGCGCTCGCCCTGCATCATTTTACTGACCGGGATGCCGGTGGCGCGGCTGATCGGCGCGCCGCCCGGATACGTCGGCTACGAGGAAGGCGGGTATCTGACCGAGGCGGTGCGCCGCCGGCCGTATTCGGTGATCCTGCTCGACGAGGTGGAGAAAGCGCATCCCGAGGTCTTCAACGTTTTGCTGCAGCTCCTCGATGACGGCCGGCTCACCGATGGCCAAGGCCGCACCGTGGACTTCCGCAACGCGGTTGTGCTGATGACATCGAACATCGGCAGCCAGCACCTCATCGCGGACGCCCCCGCGCTGGCGCAGGAGCGTGTGATGCAGGAGCTGCGCGCCC
>JAYUCJ010000299.1:0-17756 GCA_043740415.1 Polaromonas sp.
TTACTCTATTAATAACGTTTCTTGAGGGATTTGGTGGACGTAGTTTATGCAAAAATGCTAGTTTTTACGCGGGGTGTGGGGGTTTTGCAGGGGCGACTATTTACGTTTGCCTTATATCAGATTGCTGCTATTGGAATGACGCTGGTATAGTTATTTTCATATTCGGTAGTATTTTATTATGATCGTATAAGCTAACATCAATATCACCATTGGTTTTTAAATCTAAAATACCAAAATGTTCAGAATAGTTGAATTTATCTTTTGTTGAACTTTGACCATTGTCATGCACGTGAATAAAGTCAATTGCAGCACCTGAAGACGTAGCTTCAAATAATTTCATGCCACCCGTGCTGCCATTGTAGCCAATGGGTGCCGAAAATCGATTTTGATGAATATCACCACTAAGCATCAATATTTTGTATTGACTTGATAATTTAAATAACCATTCATAATCTAAAGGATAGCCAGCCCAACCTTGGTTTCCACGTCCTCCAAACGTTGAACCGCTAGCGATCAGGTGAAGTGCATTTGGGTTATCTTTAAACATATCCTCCAGCGCTAAGCATTGCCCCGTGCCCAGCATGCTGCGCTGACCTGTGCCTAAGATACCGCCTTTGCGCCATGACCTGCCATCGGTTAAGTGCAACACAATTTTCTTTTTTACAATTTCAATGCTACTATAACCTAGCATATAAAGATTGTAATTTTCGTTTATTAAATTAGCATAATTTTTTTGTATTCTTCCTGTAGCATGTGTTTTGGGAAAAACCTGCCCACCTATTTTTAATGCCTCGCGCCAGCATTGAAATAATTGACTTGAGTAATAAGCTTTACCACGATTTAGTATATTTTGAGAATCACTTGCATCCGCATCATTCCAAAGAAAATCATGGTCATCCCAAATTGAATATGTGGGTACTGCGGTAATTATTTTCTTGAATTGCGGCACGGCAAGTTGTTTCTTGTACAAGCTATGCATGTGCTCACAAAATGCATTATCTGTAAGTGCTTTTGGGTGCACCATGTCTCCATCAATTGATATGTGCGGGCAATCGTTATAAATAGAATCACCAAGTAAAACTAAGGCATTAGGCTTTTGGTCTTGAATTGTTTTCCAAACTGGTTGACTAGGGTAAGCCGTAGCCGACATACAAGAAGTAAAAGCAATTTTCATGATCAACCTTTCAAAGGTTTAAACTCATCCAAAATAGGTCAACCAACATTCATTTTTTATAGCAGTTTAGGCAATAAATACGCCGGCTAACGATGTATTTAACCTATAAATTTCACTACTCAACTTCCCCGGGCACTGCGGCCAAAAACTTTGGGGTCATCGGCAGCTTTTGGGGCACCACGAGTAGTGCCTAGTTTGAAGTTTGCAAAGGCGGTTAGCGTCATTTCTGGGTCTTTCGACCAAGCTTTCATCAAATCAAGCAGTTCAGTAGTATTCGCTGTTGGCAAACCACTAATATCTGCTTCAAACACTTTCATCGTACTCACCATCATCTCAATATCGATTGAAGAATGATATTTTGGTCGTTTTTGAGTGTCGCGTGCAAATCTAATCCCAGAACTTCCGGATCGATCGACCTTATAGAGTGTGATGCAATCGGGTTTGTTATTTTCAACACAATAAGCGCTTAGATACATTCCTATATGCGCACCATTATCCCAATATCCTATTTCTGCAACCGGCATCCATTGGTTATCTGCTCTACTTTGGAATTGAGACAAAAGCACGCCTGCACCCTGAATCTTTCCCTTTTTGCATTCACCGTTCCAGTTGATTGCTCTGATGGATGCGGATACGGCTTCCGAATGTCTAAAAACAGTGCAGTTATTGCTTGTCTTGAATGGCTTTGTTTCCGTTCCAAATTGCGCATGCGCCAACCCGCCATTTATTCCTAAGAGAATTATTCCCAAACTCACCCAGCATCGCAGTGTACATAATATAGTTTTCATATTAATTACCTCCAACGGTATAGCAGCGGGCGCGAATACCGCTACCTACAACGAACTCATGGTCTAACGGCCATGCAGGCTCTTTGCAGGCAAACCAATAAAGTTGCTGAACACCATGCGTGTGCGATGCACTGGTATTGCCAGGCATTACTGAATCTGAGCCAAAAGATTGTTTCTCGCAATTCATACCCGTTAGCCAAGATCTTTCTGAGGGACGGTAACCACAGTAGGTGTACCAAACCTTGAAGTTGCAGGTATTTTTCATCCCGCCATACAAACCGCCAAAATCTGGCTGAATGCAGTGGCTAGCCTCATTCTCAGGCTCATGCCGTCTGCGTTTCCCCTGACGCGCTTGGTCTGCCTTTTGTTGAAATTCTTGCGCGCTTTGCTTCTGAGATCCGATAATTTTGTTGGAGGCGGCGAGTTGATTAGTTTCTTCTTGTTCGCGCTGCTGGGCTTGTCGTTCGGGGGTGGGCTGCGTTTGATTATTAGCTTGGCTTTGACTGTTTGTATTAGATTGCGATGGGGTGGAGGGTTGAGTTTGAGTTGCAGGGCTACTACCATTTTGTGTTGACTGGATTTTTATTTGTGCATCCACATGGCATAGATAGAGTACGTACCTCGACATTATTGCTTTTTCAACAGAGGAAAAGTTTCCATTACCTCGCATAGCATATTCTTGCGCAGCGTTTTTAAAATTTCTATAATCAAGTTCCAGCGAATTCCTTTGAACTTGGAGTCGGTCCAAGGTCTGATTGTTGGGTATAGAAAAATGTGCCTGTGACTTTATGTCAAGATATTTGGCTGCAGTGAACGCATTTCGATAGTGATCATATTCAGTTTCGCAAATTGCGAATGCTTGAATAGTTGTAAATGATAAAAACATAACGAGCAGGTATTTAATATGCTTCATATTATTTCTCCAATATACTGGCTTATTGTTTTGCACATCGGTACCCCAATACACCATAGTTGTCACTGTCCAGTGGGTAGCGTTTTTTGCACACTTCACCTTCAGAATAATGCGTAGAAGGGCTTTGGTTGCCGCCATAGACCAAAACACGATCACCCGCTTGGCCGCAATAGAAGGCTACGTGTCCGTAGCTACCATCTTTTATCAACTGATCTTTTGTCCATCCCGCCTGTATCTTGCTATCTTTATCCGTCGGTTCAGGGCGACGCCAAAACACAACAATACACCCCGGCGTTGGCTTGCAGGTTTGACCCCAATGCATCCATGACCGGGCTGATCGGTTCACAGCAGGTTGCGTTTTAATGCCTGAGTTTTGCAAGCACCAGTTGGCAAAGGCTGAGCACCATGCGGTTTCATCATGCACGGCCTTGCCATCAGGTGGGGGCAGCGATGCATGGTAAGTATCTACACGTTTATCGCTTGATTTGCCGGGAATCTCCGCAACACCCAACTCACCAGCAGCGCGCTCCATCCACAGGAAATTAAAGGCGGTTTTGGGGAGCAAGTAATCGTTGGATACCCAGCCTTGTATATCGCCTGCTTGGGCTTTTACCTTAACTTTTAGCCAACTCTGATCGGGCAGAGACTTAAGCTCTTCAACCAGCGTCCATTTGGGGAGCAAGCCAATTTTTAATTCATCCTTTGCGGTATGCTGGCGCACATTCAAAGTTGATGCTATGACGAAATGTTGCATGATTGCGCTCCTTCTTGATTAAGGAATGACCAAACCGTTCACAAAGCATCAAAGTGCGCTTGATAAATGTTTGTTATGAACCTCAAGCTGTAGGTTGTGCAACTAATTATTAAAAAGTGTTTAGATATATTGTCATCAAATCTCAAGGGTTGTCTATACCCTATTCATACCCTATTCATGGTATTTATACAGAAATAGAGCGTAAATATTTACGTCACAATCAAGTCCAATTGCTCGGACTGGATATACAGCAATGGAAATCGCACTTATTGAAGATGATGATTTGACGCGGCAACGCATGAGGTCACTGCTTCATCAGTCGATTGCCCGAGATCCCAATCACGCAGTTTCAGGAGCTGCATAGCGCCAAAGGTTGCACACCACCGGTGCGGACTTCTCGGTTAATGCTTTACGCATTGTCGATAAAAAAGGGAGCCATCGTTAGATTGGCTCCCTTTTTGTTTGGTATTTTTGCCAACTTACCACTTCGCTGGCAACTTCTTCAGCAGCGTGATCTGCCGCGTGTTGACTTGAATGTAGCCACCGCGTTCCAAGTCTTTCATCAGCTTGCTGACCATTTCGCGGGACGCACCCACGTGCGCGGCAAGTTCACCGTGGGTGATCAGCGGGTCAATGGTTTTAGGTGAGTTGTCTTCTTCGGTAACTTTGGCCAAGTGGTTCAGCGTTTGCGCTAGGCGCCCGTACACATCCAGCAAAGCCATATCTCGTGCGGCTTGCGTGGCAGCGCGAGCGCGGACAATCGTTGTTTTCAGCAGTGAAATTGCAAATTCGCTGTTCGCACGAATAAAAGCAAGCACATGTGGATGCTGCACAACGGCGCACAGGCAGGGCTCCAGCGCTTCTACCGTGGCAGACCTGGTGCCACCATCTAAGGACATTTCACCAAAAAAATCACCCGATAAAATTGATCCCAAAGTAATTTTTTTGCCACTGGTGTCGGCACTGAAAACGCGTACCCGACCTTGAATCAAAATATACAGCGCATCGCCCATTTCGCCTTCGTTGACGATGGTGGCACCTTTGCGAAAGCTATGTTGCACCCCAAAATCTGCCAAAGTTTGCAGATCGACGCTTAGACGTGGTTTGGCTATATCGCGTGCTAGGGTATTTTTGTGGTCTTTTGTGTTATTTTTCAAGGTCATTTTGCAATTGTGCCACGCAAAATGAATATTTATTAATCACTTATAGAAAATTTAAGTTAAGTGCTTAAAAAGGCAATTTCTTGTGGTGTAAACCCCGCTTTCAACCGGGCTTCTAGGTTAAACGGCGCCCTTAATCTGGGTGCAGCGTGGCGGTTGTGCAAGGTGGCGTAATGCTGCATGGGGTCAAGCCCATCACGCTTGCACAGCCAGCGGTACCAGTGGTTGCCAATGGCGACGTGGCCGATTTCGTCGCGCAAAATGATGTCTAAAATTGCTATGGCTTCGGCAGCGTAGGGCGTTTTCACCTTGCGCAGCTTGGTTTGAATCAGCGGGGTCGCATCCAGCCCACGTGCTTCTAAAGTGCGTGGAACCAGCGCCATGCGGGCAACGACGTCGTCTTTGGTTTTCTCGCACATCGCCCACAGGCCGGTGTGCGCGGGGAAGCTGCCGTAGCTGTAACCTATTGATTTCAAATGGTTTTGTAGCAGGGTGAAGTGGTAGGCCTCTTCTTTCGCGACTTGAGCCCAATCCACGTAATACTGCTCAGGCATACCGGCAAAACGCCAAATGGCATCCAACGCCAAATTCACCGCATTGAATTCAATGTGACAAATCGCATGCATCAGCGCAGCATGGCCGGCAGGGGTGAACGGGGAGCGTTTGTCCACATTCAGTGGCTCCAGCAATTCAGGCTTGGCAGGTACGCCGGGTTTGGATTGTGTGTTGTTTGGCGTGATATTTACTATACTATTTATAGCGGTATAGGCAGGTAATACGCCGGCTAGAGTCATTTTTTGCTCTATATTTGGGCTGATAAAGGCTTGGTAAGCGGCTTGACGCAATTCAGGGGTAGCTGGCATCCTTACAATTGTAGTTAATTCAACCCCCTGAAGATCAGTAAATACACGCAAGGACATCTGCCATGGCGATTTACCAATTAGACGATTTAACCCCGCAACTGGCCGCTGGTGCGTGGGTGGCAGACAGCGCGCAGGTGATGGGCGATGTGCGCATGGCTGAGAACTCAAACGTGTGGTTTGGCACCGTGGTGCGCGGCGATTCTGAGACCATCACCATTGGCAAAAACACCAATATTCAAGACGCCAGCGTGCTGCACGCCGACCCGGGTAAACCGCTCATCATTGGCGACAACGTGAGCGTTGGCCACCAAGTGATGCTGCATGGCTGCACGGTGGGCGATGGGACGCTGATCGGCATTGGCGCGATTGTGTTGAACGGTGCGGTGATTGGTAAAAATTGCTTGGTCGGCGCGGGTTCGTTGGTGACGGAAGGCAAAGTCTTTCCGGATGGCAGCATGATTTTGGGCAGCCCAGCCAAGGCGGTGCGCGAGTTGTCCCAAGAGCAAATGGACGGTTTGTTGCGCATTTCCAAGCATTATGTTGAAAATGCGCAGCGGTTTCAAGCGGGCTTGAAAAAAATAAGTTGAAAAGACCGCAATAGTCGCCATGTAGAAGGCTAAGTTGTTGTCATTGTTCATTTTTTAGCGATTTTTAATGTCTGAAGTTCATAAATTCCTGTTTGACGGTTTGCCCGTGCGTGGCACCTTGGTGCGTTTAACCGACAGCTGGCAAGAGATTTTGCAGCGCCGCGCTGCGAATACGACCACCGGCGCTTACCCTGCGCCTGTGATCCACATGCTGGGTGAGTTGACGGCGGCGGCGGTGTTGATGCAGTCCAGCATCAAGTTCAACGGCAGTTTGACCTTGCAAATCGCAGGGACGACTGGCAGTGGCCCTGTGAAGCTGGTTGTCGCAGAGGTGCAGCCTGACTTGAGTTTTCGTTCAACCGCGACGGTGATTGGTGAGGTGTCGGCCGACAGCAATTTGTCCCAAATGGTCAATGTGGACAACAAAGGCCGCTGTGCCGTTATTTTAGACCCCAAAGACAAATTCCCCGGCCAGCAGCCATACCAAGGCGTGGTGCCGCTGTTTGACGACCACCGCCAGCCGATTGAAAAGCTCAGCAGCGTGATCGAGCACTACATGCTGCAAAGCGAGCAGCTGGACACGACGATGGTGCTGGCTGCCAATGACACCGTCGCCGCAGGCCTGTTGATTCAGCGCCTGCCCATGCAGGGTGAAGGCAATTTGGCGGGCAGCATGGTCAGCAAGCGCAATGAAGACGAAATTGGTTTGAACGAGCACTACAACCGCTTGGCGGTGTTTGCCGCCAGCTTGAAGCAAGAAGAGCTGCTGACGCTGGATGCGAATGAGATTTTGCACCGCCTGTTTTGGGAAGAGGCGGTGGTTCGTTATGAGCCATTGCCTGCCAAATTTGCCTGCAACTGTAGCCGTGAACGCGTCAGCAACATGATTTTGAGCTTGGGTCAAACCGAAGTGGCAGAGATTTTGGATGAGCGTGGCGACGTGGAGGTGTCGTGCGAGTTTTGCGGCCAGCAGCAGCGCTTTGACTCTGTTGATGCAGCGCAGATTTTTATTGATTCTGCGAAAAAGGCCTCGTTCAACCCATCTGGCGAATCAGGCTTGGTTCAATAAACCAAAGTTTATTTCTGAATCAAGTCTCTAAACAAGCGGTGTTCGCAAACGGGGTCTGAGCAGCGTTCGCACACCCAATTTCGCAAGCGATGCGGTTGACTTTTCAAGCTGCTATCTTCAGAGGCAGTATCTTCAACATGACTATTTAGGCAGCGCAATGCGTTGAGCAGGCGCGATTCACCTGTTCCGTAAACAATTTGAAATTGAATGCCGCCACGGGCGAGTGCATCGCGCAGTGCGGTATCGACGGGTTCTCGCATATGTGCGCCATCGCGTTGAATACCGTCTGGCACCCAGGGCAGGTCCAAGCCCATCAGCAGCGTGGCGTCAAAGCTTCGCTGATGCGCCAGCGCCAGGTCGTACAAAGATGTGTCGATGAAAAGCAAATCGCTGTAGACGGCCACGGTCAATGCGGTGGTGTCAGCTAACAATACGTCGCATGCAAATGCCGAATTTATTTGTCGGATTTGCTCTGTGGCTATGGCTAGCTGCTCGTCTTTGCGCGGTGTGCGGTTTTCTGTCTCGCACCAAGTCCGCAGATATTCAGGGATAAGTTCTACAGACTTTCCCTGTGCTTGAAAATACTGTTCAAGCTGCTTTGTTAGTTCGGATTTGCCGGTGCTTTCTGCACCTACGATGGCAATTTTCAAAGCAAAACCTAAGTGATGGATTATTTGGTGTACTGAACCAAAATTTCATTCGGCTTCAACATGCCCAACTCAAAGCGTGCTTTCTCTTCCACCATGTCCATGCCGGTTTTCAGGTCTTCCACTTCGGCTTTGAGCTGCTTGTTTTCCGTTTGTAGACGGGCAGTCGTGGTGTTCAAACCATTGAGCTGCTTGGTCATTTGAGTCACATGCCCCAAGCTGCCATGGCCAAACCAGAGCTGCGCTTGAAACACCAGCAGCAAAAAAACCAGCAAAACCATGACGACACGTTTACTCATACGTTAATCATGCTTGATTGAGGGTTGAAAAACGTAGTGCCATGACAGTCAGCTTCTTTCCGAATCAGCGAATTAGCGAATGCTGTAAAAAGCATCACGCCCAGGGTAGCTTGCCACATCACCCAAGTCTTCTTCGATGCGCAGCAACTGGTTGTACTTGGCGATGCGGTCTGAACGGCTGAGTGAACCCGTTTTGATCTGCCCTGCGTTGGTGCCCACAGCGATGTCGGAAATAGTCGTGTCTTCCGTCTCGCCCGAACGGTGGCTGATGACGGCGGTATAGCCCGCGCGCTTGGCCATTTCGATGGCTGCAAAGGTCTCGGTCAAGGTGCCGATCTGGTTGATTTTGATCAAGATGGAATTGGCGATCTTCTTGTCAATGCCTTCTTTGAAAATCTTGGTGTTGGTGACAAACAAATCGTCACCGACCAACTGCACTTTGCTGCCGAGTTTTTCGGTCAAATGCTTCCAGCCATCCCAGTCGCCTTCAGCCATGGCATCTTCAATGCTGATGATGGGGTATTTGTCGACCCAAGTGGACAGCATGTCCGTCCACTGCTCAGCAGTCAGTGACAAGCCTTCAGCTTTCAATTCGTATTTGCCATCTTTGTAGAACTCGCTGGCAGCGCAGTCCAAGCCAAGGACGATTTGTTCGCCAGCCACGAAACCGGCTTTTTCAATCGCTTCCAAAATCATCAAAATAGCCGCTTCGTGGTTCGCTACGTTGGGCGCAAAGCCACCTTCGTCACCCACGGCAACACTCATGCCTTTGTCGTGCAAAATTTGCTTCAACGCGTGGAACACTTCTGCACCGTAGCGCACCGCTTCGCGGAAAGAGGGCGCACCGACGGGGATGATCATCAGCTCTTGCAAGTCAAGGTTGTTGTTGGCATGCGCGCCACCGTTGACGACATTCATCATCGGCACAGGCATTTGCATCGCACCGCTGCCACCGAAGTAGCGGTACAGTGGCAAGCCAGCTTCTTCAGCCGCTGCGCGTGCCACAGCCATGCTGACAGCCAAGGTTGCGTTCGCGCCCAGACGAGATTTGTTGTCTGTGCCGTCCAAGTCAATCAGCGTGCGGTCTAAAAATGCTTGCTCGCTGGCGTCCAAACCCAAAATCGCTTCGGAGATTTCAGTGTTGATGTGCTCAACCGCCTTCAGCACGCCTTTGCCGAGGTAGCGAGATTTGTCGCCATCGCGCAGCTCAATCGCTTCGCGTGAGCCGGTGGACGCGCCGCTAGGCACAGCCGCACGACCCATGGTGCCGCTTTCCAGCAAGACATCACATTCCACAGTCGGGTTGCCGCGAGAATCCAAAATTTCACGGGCGACGATATCAACAATTGCACTCATTTTTTCCCTTTTTTAAAATTTTATACATCGATGAATTGAGTCAAGGACTCAGTAATTGCTTAATGATTGCGGTGAACTGTTTGCGTATATGAATGGTATTCCGTTGAAAAAACTCAGCCAAATCATATCCAACTACTTCACGAAAAAACGCAAAGGTGCTGAGATTTCCTTCGGTTGTACCCAGTAATACGAGTAGTCGAGCGTCTCGGTATCTTCTGCAAACAGTGTCACTAGCCTGCGTCGAAACAATGCAAATAATTGGCAAGAGGTTGGCATCGGTGTACGCCCTGAGTCCAAAGCGTAAATCTGCATTTTGTCGCTTTGAATCTGCACTTTTATAGCCTTGTCGAATTTCAAACGCAGCGCCCTCCAAAGTATTTGCCTTTGCGGATGGGATGCCAAGCTCTAGAGCTGATTTTTTTATCCAAGTCTTTACGATTTTTTTGCGGTCAGGGTCTACGACATCAGCGATTGTAATTCGCGCATCAAGCGTATGAGCGGCCATTTGCCCATTGCCTTTGTCGTACTGGTATGACCAAGCGACTTGCTCATTTGATAAGCCAATATGATCTTGAATGACTTGTCGAAGCAGGCGCTCACACCCAATACCAAGCTGCCGATAGATTGATGTCATACCGCCAGCGGCTTTATGCGCGGCATACATTAAATCCGAATCAAGCCCTATCCAGTGATAAAGCGGATCACCCCCATATAAAGCTTGGAATTGGGGCAGATCTATTCCCTCACCTCCAGCTTGTCCGAAAGCTGGGCGGTAATGAGTACATTCTGCAAGCGGTGTTAGCAGAATTTTTATGTACTCATGATCGTGATTCAGTGGCATATTGTGCTTCTCAAGAGAATAAACCAATTTGGGACTCCCCGCCGGATGGAATTCGACGGCGTTTGCCCATTGTTTGCACCCGCACATCGATTGATTGCTCGTGCCATTCATAGCGCTCACCACTATCTATTTTTGATAGGTAGTCCGCTATTGTTTTAGCAACGTGATGGGCTAGAGTTGGCGGAACAGCATTACCAATTTGCGTCATATTCGTCATAGCAGCGAATGGGAAGACAAACTCATCTGGAAATGACTGGAGACGCGCACATTCACGAACCGTTAACCTTCTCGGTAATTCATAGTGAAATTGAATCCGCGCTTTTGCATTAGCTCTGATGCAATAAGCAAGCTGTCCGACTTTATTATCATGATCACCTTGTCCGCCACCCGCAGTAGCTTTTGTAGCCATGAAATACTGACTTTGGTTCGTAATACTTTCATCTGTGATTGCCTTTAAATCATCAATTGCTTCCTCTATAGGACGATATGAATTTAAATTCGTTGGTGTTGGTGGTTTCGGTGGTGCGCCAAGATCCTTGCGAACACCGACCAAAAACAGCCGCCTTCTGCTTTGAGAGAGACCATAATCTGGTGCGAACAAGTTCCATACGTCAAAGTTGTAACCCTCCGCTTCAAAGTCTGACAAAATTGCTTTGAGGTAGGCGCCTCCGTGCAAGCTTGCGAGATGAGCAACATTTTCGCCAACGACGATATCTGGTTTGTGTTCGCGCATGTAGTCCACTAAAGCCGTGTACAGTTGTCCGCGCTTTCCTGCGAAACCCACCTTAGGGCCAGAGGATGAAAAATCTTGGCATGGAAAACCACCAATTAACACTCTTGCAGCAGGAAGATCGGCGGACTTTATTTGCGTCAAATCACCAACAGTGCCATGTTCGCTGATGTTTAGCTTGTAGGTTTCAATTGATTTTTCATCAAAATCAACCGCTTGAATAATATTAAAAGGTAAGGATGCATAAGTCTTATTAAGATATGAAAAACCACCCAAAAATCCTAAATCTAGCCCCCCGCATCCACAAAACATAGACATGACATCCGATGCGCCCACAAGCTTTTGAGCATTCATATTTGGGTGACTTATCGCCGAATTTGAAGGATTATTTTTCAATCCGAATTCAAACTCAGGCTTTCGTCGCAATGCTTTTCGCTTGGGTAAACCAGATTTTGGGCGCATTTTTTCCTAATAATACATATGTTTATTTGAGTTTAAAGGTTTCACGCCTCAAACCGCGTTTCCAACCAGCCATTGGTCGCATGTCTTTTCACCACTTGATCTAAATCCACCAACGACTCCAGCAGTGTTTTCATAAATTTCAAAGGCACAGCATTCGGTCCATCCGACCATGC
The DNA here is from genome assembly GCA_043740415.1 of Polaromonas sp. Taxonomy (GTDB): domain Bacteria; phylum Pseudomonadota; class Gammaproteobacteria; order Burkholderiales; family Burkholderiaceae_C; genus Aalborgiella. The sequence goes on from JAYUCJ010000299.1 coordinate 11,817, forward strand.
TGCTGCCGGGTTCGGGTGTGTTTCCATGAAGACGCCGGCCACGCCAACAGCGACAGCAGCACGTGCCAGCACAGGCACCATCTCGCGCATACCGCCAGACGTAGCCCCTTGGCCGCCCGGCAGTTGCACCGAATGGGTCGCATCAAACACCACAGGCGCACCGGTTTCGCGCATGATGGCGAGGCTGCGCATGTCGCTGACCAAGTTGTTGTAGCCAAAGCTTGCACCGCGCTCGCAGGCTAAGAAGTTATCTTCATTCAAACCAACTTCTTTGGCGGCAGCGCGGGCTTTGTCGATCACGTTTTTCATATCATGCGGGGCCAGAAATTGCCCTTTTTTGATATTGACGGGTTTGCCCGACTGCGCCACAGCGCGGATAAAGTCGGTCTGGCGGCACAAAAAGGCGGGTGTTTGCAGCACATCCACCACGCTGGCGACTTCCTTGATGTGGTCGATTTCGTGCACGTCCGTCAAAATCGGCAAACCCAATTGCTTGCGCACTTCAGACAAAATCTTCAAGCCCGCATCAATGCCCACGCCGCGCTGGGTGCTGCCGGATGAACGATTCGCTTTGTCGAAAGAGCCTTTGTAAATCAGTGGAATGCCCAGCGCATCGGTCGCTTCTTTGAGCCGACCGGCAACCTCGATGGACATTTCCAAACCTTCAATCGAGCAGGTTCCTGCGATCAGAAAAAATGGTTTGTCTAAACCAATTTCATGCCCGCAGAGTTTCATGCAACCGCCTTGAGTGTTTTGCCAGCTGCTTGATGATCCAGCGCCGCTTTGATGAACGCGTTGAACAGTGGATGCCCGTCCCATGGCGTTGATTTGAACTCTGGGTGAAACTGCACACCGACAAACCACGGGTGAACGCTGCTTGGCAGTTCTACAATTTCGGTCAAATGGTCTGCCTGCGTCAAGGCAGAAATCACCAAACCTGCATGGCGTAACTGGTCTAAATAGTTGACATTGGCTTCATAACGGTGGCGGTGGCGCTCTGTGACGACGTCACCGTAAATGCTGTGTGCGATGGTGTCTTTGGCAACGTCAGAGCTTTGCGCACCTAGACGCATGGTGCCGCCCATGTCGGAATTGGCGTTGCGGGTTTTGATGGTGCCGTCCGCGTCTTTCCACTCGGTGATCAAAGCGATGACAGGGTGTGGGCCGTGCGGGGCAAACTCGGTGCTGTTGGCGTCTTTCAAACCCGCGACGTTGCGCGCAAACTCGATGGTGGCCACCTGCATACCCAGGCATATGCCGAGGTAGGGGATTTTGCTAACGCGCGCAAAGTGCGCGGTGCTGATTTTGCCTTCCACGCCGCGCTCGCCAAAGCCGCCGGGCACCAAAATGGCGTCGAATTGCGCCAACTGTGCGGCGGTTTCTTCGTCGATGGTTTCCGAGTCGATGTAGCTGATGGTTGCTTTGACATGGTTTTTCATGCCCGCGTGGCGAATCGCTTCGTTCAGTGATTTGTAGCTGTCGCCCAAATCAATGTATTTGCCGACCATGGCGATGCGGACTTCGCCTTTAGGGTTTGCCGTTTCATGCACCAAATCATCCCAGCGCTTCAAATTGGCTGGTTTGGTGACCAAGCGCAGCTTGTCGCAAATCAAATCGTCCAAACCTTGCTCATGCAAAATGCGCGGCACTTTGTAGATGGTGTCCACGTCCCACATGCTGATCACGGCGGCTTCGGGGATGTTGCAAAACAAGGAAATTTTGGCGCATTCTTCCTTTGGGATCGGGCGGTCGGCACGGCAAATCAAAGCGTCGGCTTGGATACCGATTTCACGCAACTGCTTGGCGGTGTGCTGGGTTGGCTTTGTTTTCAGCTCGCCCGCAGCGGCTATCCACGGCACGTAGCTGAGGTGGACAAACGCGGTGTTGGTCGGGCCCATTTTCAGGCTCATCTGGCGCACGGCTTCTAAAAACGGCAGCGATTCAATGTCGCCCACCGTGCCGCCGATTTCAACAATCGCCACGTCCACGGCATCTGCCTCGTCAAAACGCGCGCCGCGTTTGACGAACTCTTGAATCTCATTGGTCACATGCGGAATCACCTGCACGGTTTTGCCCAAATAATCGCCACGGCGCTCTTTGTCCAGCACGCTTTGGTAGATTTGGCCGGTCGTGAAGTTGTTGGACTTGCGCATCCGCGTCTCAATAAACCGCTCATAGTGGCCCAAGTCCAAGTCGGTCTCCGCGCCGTCGTCGGTCACAAACACCTCGCCATGCTGCAGCGGCGACATGGTGCCAGGGTCGACGTTCAGGTAGGGGTCTAACTTAATGAGGGTGACTGTCAGGCCGCGCGACTCTAAAAGTGCGGCCAGTGATGCTGATGCGATGCCCTTGCCAAGAGAGGACACCACACCGCCGGTAACGAATACGAATTTGGTCATGCCAGAATGGACAGCTGAACGTCCAAGGAGGTGGAAATACTAATTATAAAGGTCTGCTACATTGCTATTTGGATAAACAGCATTTTTTTACGATTCACAGATCATTTCCGTTCGCCCTGAGCTTGTCGAAGGGTTTTTGAAGGCTTCGACAGGCTCAGCCCGAACGGTTACAGTCTTTTATTCTTCAAAATAGTCAAATCATGAGTACTTCATCTCTCGAACTAGCCGGCAAACACATTGTCCTCGGCCTCTCCGGCGGCATCGCAGCCTACAAAGCAGCCGAGCTGTGCCGTGCCATGGTCAAAGAGGGCGCGACGGTACAAGTCGTCATGACCGATGCGGCGGAGCATTTCATGACCAAGGTGACCATGCAAGCCCTGTCTGGCAGGCAGGTGTTTGGTTCGCAGTGGGACGATACGGCAGTGAACGTTAATGGGGAAGTGGTGGCCAACAACATGCCCCACATCAACCTCACACGCGGGGCGGATGCTATTGTTATTGCACCCTGCAGTGCGGACTTTATGGCGAAACTGCTGCATGGACGCGCTGATGAGTTGCTCAGTTTGATGTGTTTGGCACGTCCCATCGACCAAGTTCCGTTGATCCTCGCACCTGCCATGAACCGCGAAATGTGGGCGAACCCTGCCACCCAACGCAACGTCGCGCAGCTCAAACAAGACGGCATCACCGTGCTAGAAGTCGGCGAGGGCGACCAAGCCTGCGGCGAAGTGGGCGATGGCCGCATGTTGGAGGCGGATGAGATTTTGGCGGATTTGGTCGCTTTTTTCACCCCCAAGTCGCTCTTGGGACAAAAAGTGCTGATCACGGCAGGCCCTACCTATGAAGCGATCGACCCCGTGCGCGGCATCACCAACCTGTCCAGCGGAAAAATGGGTTTCGCTATCGCGCGGGCGGCGGTTGAAGCGGGTGCGGATGTGACGCTGATTGCCGGCCCCGTTAGCTTGCCCACGCCACGTGGGGTCAAGCGGCTGGATGTGAAATCAGCACAAAATATGCTTCTAGCTGGCGTGAAATATGCCGACTATGCTACTATTTTTATAGCATCAGCCGCTGTGGCAGACTGGCGACCAGCCAGCCCTGCCGATCAAAAGCTAAAAAAAGACGGTACGGGTGTGGTGCCACAACTCAGCTTCGTCGAAAACCCGGACATTTTGGCGACGATTGCCCAGTCTGAACGCGGTAAAAAAGGTTTGTCTGGTATGCCAGATGGTTTGTTTTGCGTCGGTTTCGCCGCAGAAAGCCAAGATTTACTGGTTAACGCGCAAGCCAAGCGCATCCGCAAAGGCGTGCCGCTTCTGGTGGGCAACATCGGCCCCGCCACGTTTGGGCAAGACGACAACGCGCTAATACTTGTCGATGCCAAAACCGTGAAAGAACTGCCCAGAGCGTCAAAGCGGCATTTGGCGCAGCAATTGGTGGCGGATATTGCCGCGAGATTGGGGCAATCGGTTTAAGCAAGTCCAGTTCGAGCGGAAAGGGTGAATATTTACCTTGGTTTTATGTGAATATTACCGCCTTTTTGCCAACTATTTCACGGTTTTGAGCCCTAGAATTTGTGCCACAGGACGACAAGTCGAAAGCTAATAAACCAGCGAATTCACCCCAACGATGTCCTAGTTGAATCCAAACTCTAGGAGTACCGTATGGGCGCTACCGTTACAATTTGGTTTTTATTACTGCTTGCTTTGCCAGTCATCCTGTATGTTTATGAAGATAAACAGCACCAAGAGTATCTCGCCGAGTTGGAAATACTTGACGAGCCCTACATGCGCTTGTTGGAGGCTGGCGTTTTGAGCGCCCCAGACTTCAACCGCCATGAATATCGATCTTAAAGTTTTAGACCCCCGAATGGCGAGCCTCCTGCCCGCCTACGCCACCCCCGGCAGCGCAGGCCTAGACCTCAGAGCCTGCCTTGAGGAAGCCATCACCCTGCAGCCCAATGCCTGGCAGCTCATCCCCACCGGCATCGCCATTCACATGCTAGACCCCAATTTCGCCGCCATGATCCTGCCGCGCTCCGGTTTGGGGCACAAACACGGCATCGTGCTGGGCAATTTGGTCGGATTGATTGACAGCGACTACCAAGGCCAGCTCATGGTCAGCACCTGGAACCGCAGCCCAACGCCTTTCACCATCGAGCCGATGGAGCGGATTGCCCAATTGGTTATCGTGCCCGTGGTGCAAGCGCAATTCAACGTTGTCAGTGAGTTTGGCGCGACGAGTGAGCGGGGCGCGGGGGGGTATGGCTCAACGGGTAAAGCTTAGCAGGGAAAGGTTGATTTGCAAATACTTTAGGAAAATCTTATAATTAGTAGGAAATTCTTAAAATTCAGAGCAGAGGTAAAACATGTCACTCCTACGTGTCCGCGAAAAAAACCAAGTCACCTTGCCCCGTGACGTGATGGATTCTTTGCACCTGCAAACACCAGGCTATTTGAAATACACGATTTTGGATGACGGCGTGTTGATTCGGCCCGTATCGTTGAAAGTGCCGCAAGAAAGCAAGCTGTCAAAAATTCGTCGTTTAGCGCAATCAGTGCCCAGCGCTTATTCTTCGGCAGCTGACGCAGATGCCGCTATCAATCAACAGCGCGATGATTGGTCGAAATAAGTGATTAATGTAAAAAGTATCAAATTGGTCGAAAAAACTGGATTAAACAGACTACGTGGTTCTCGCGTTTATTTTGATGTTAATCCAATTATTTATTTCATCGAACAAAATACGCAATTCGCAGAAACTGTAACCCCCATTTTTGAGATGATTGGCGAGGGTTCAATCCTCGCATTCACCTCTGAGCTATCGTTGACGGAGATATTAATCAAACCAATTCACGATAATCTCAATCAAGTTATTCAAGCACATAAAGAATTATTACTCGACACAGAGCTTTTCACACTGATTTCACCAAATCAAGATACTTTTTTAGTGGCGGCAGAGCTTGGCGGAAAGTCGTCTATGCGCACACCTGATGCGATACACATGGCTTGCGCGATTGAGAGCAAATGTAAATACTTTATAACGAATGATAAAGGTATTAAATCGACAGGCGGAGTAACAGTCGTCCAAATAATGGAATTGGTTTAGGGTAGTTTTATATAGCATTTTGCTATATAAATAGTAGCATATCTGGCAATAAACACACCGGCTACTTCCATTTTTACCTCTTAATTGGCGCTATCGGCAACATCTGTAGTGGTATATTCAATCCCGCCAATCCGTTTCGCCAGCATATTATATATCCATGCGCCGAGTAGCGTGAAAAGAAAACCTGAAATCGCGTAAAAGACTGGCATAAATATCATCATGCCGCCGAATGCGCCTCTGGTGCCATCTGGCATGGTCATCATGGCTACACCCATGAATAATAAAAATGGCAATGAAATAACAAACCACAAAGCCGCCATTATCTTGGCAGTTTGAAGTGGGGAGATGGTTAGGATTTGTTTTTTCATTGCATTTTTCCTTTTCAGTTAATATAAAACACTACAAATAAAATAGCATCCAAGGCAATAAATACGC
>JAYUCJ010000300.1:0-6168 GCA_043740415.1 Polaromonas sp.
GGGTCGACGACGGCATGTGCGTTGACAGCAGGTGCTGCGGGTAATGTGATTTCGTTCGCGCCGGTGATGATGACAGGCTCAATTTCCTCAATAACTGGCGTGGCTGTTTCTGCAGCAGGTGCTTCTTTCTCCATAACCGGTTCGTTGGTGGTTTCATTGAAGAAAGATTTCTCACCAAAATGCTCATCCAACAAAGCATCGTCTTCAGCTTGTTCAGCCGCATTGCGTTTTTTCCGCTTGTTGTTGGCATACAAACCACCCGCTAAAAGCGCTATGAGCAAGCCGCCGGCAGCCGGTAGTACAACTGGGTCATTCATCAAAAAGTCCAGTGCACTTGGCTCAGCCACAGGGGCGACCACTACGGGTGCTTTGGCCACCACAGGTGGTTTAGGCGCTGGGGGTGTCGCAGGTGCCGATGGCGCTGCAGGCGCGGCGGGCACGGCTGCTGCAGCAACTGCAGCGTTAGGTGCAGCTGGAGCTGCTGGTTTTTCAGGCGTCGCAGCTACGACAGCGGCGATTGCAGGCGCTACAGGCACAGCAACTGTTGCAGGCGGCACTGCCGCTTTTGGGGTGGTTGCAGATACCACTGGCGCTGCTGGCGCAACGGGCGTCGCACTGGCAATCTTGTTCAAGTCTTTGATATTCTTCGCTAGCTCTGCGCTACGAGCCGCATCGTCTTTGGCTTGGCGCTCTTTGGCAATTTTTTCTAAATTCTCTTTTGCGGCAGCGGCTGATTTATCGCCAGCAGTCAAGCCACCTTTTGAGAGTGTGAGTTTGTCTGGCGTCACAGCCGCTGCTTTTTGATCATCAACTTTCGCTTCAATTTTGCCGCTGGCAGCGCGATCAGTCGTTTTAGAAGCTAAAGCGGGGGCGCTTTCAGCGAGTTTGCGCCGGAAGTTGTTGAAGTCTTTGCTTTGGGCAACTAAACTTTGTCGCGCTTCGTTGGCCGATATGGCAGCCGCTTGCGCCTCCGTGGGCAAATCTAAAATCGCACCGGCTTTTAAGCGGTTGATGTTGTTGCTTGTAAAAGCTTGCGGGTTACCGCGTAGCATGGCAGCCAGCATTTGATCCAGCGATACATTGGCTGGCAAGTTGTTGCCGGCAATTTTTCCAGCAGTGTCGCCATTGCTCACTTTGACTTGCGCACCTGAATTTGTCGTCGGTGCTTTTGCGGCTGCTGCACTGGGTTTTGCTGCCACTGCTGCTTTGGGCATGGCGACTGGTGCCGCTACCGACGCAGAAGCTACTGGCGCAGGGGAAGGTGCAGGCGCTTGTACTGGGGCTTGAACAGGTGCGGCAGCTTGCGGTGCTGGCGTGGGTACTGGCGCAGGTAAAGTTGCGATGGGCGCACTGATTGCAGCTTCACTCTGTTTTGCAGCCGGTGGATCCAGCAAGAGCGTGTAATTGCGCACGATACGACCGGTTGACCAGTTGGCGTTGACCACCAAGTTTAGAAACGGGTCAGTGACTATTTTGTCACTACGAATGAGCAATTGAGCGCTGCCATTCTCGCGGCGTGTTAAAGTTATTTGAGCATTGCTCAAAGCAGGGTTGTATTCTATGCCTGCGATTCTGAAAGCTTCTGGTGAGGCAAGCGTGGCTTTCAGGCTGGCCATTTCTTCCGCATTGATGTCAGGAATCTCAATACTTGCAACCAAGGGCTCGCCTAGATTAGACATTGCGGTGATGCGACCCAGCGCGAGTGCATTTGCATCGACATGCGCCACGCTCAACAACGCGCCCATGGCGGCAGCCAGTGCGGTTAAGCGCCACGTCTTACTCGGTGTTTGCAAGTGAGCAGGTGAGATTGAGTTCAATTTGGTGTGCATTTGCGTCTTATTTTCGTATTCTGTGAAGGACCGGCAGTTCATTGACGCAGACAAAAAAATGTATGATTTTAAAATTAAATTAATTAAATATCATCGTACATCAATGGCTTACGTCAAAAAGCTAAGTCAATTTCTATATTGTGACTTGTACGGTACGACTTGACTTGCAAACATAGAGACATTCACAGTTTTAACCAAGTGACTGTTGTGAGCAAGCAACTAATTGAAGCGTCTTGGCGCTCTTAGCTGTTGCTCACAAGGATTGTGCGACTTTAGTCTTCAATCAAAATCCGCAGCATACGGCGCAATGGTTCTGCAGCACCCCACAGCAGCTGGTCACCAATCGTGAACGCGCCCACATACTCAGGCCCCATCGCCAGCTTGCGCACACGTCCGACCGGAATGGTCATGGTGCCGGTCACTTGCACCGGTGTCAACTCGCGCAAAGTGGCTTCTTTGGTGTTGGGCACGACTTTGACCCACTCGTTGTCCGCCGCCATCAACGCTTCCAGGTCGGCCAATGGCACGTCTTTTTTCAGCTTGAAAGTCAATGCCTGGCTGTGGCAGCGCATCGCGCCGATACGTACGCAGAAGCCGTCGACTGGAACTTCTTTGGTGCCAAACATCGCACCCTGGCCCAAAATTTTGTTGGTTTCGACGCCGCCTTTCCACTCTTCCTTGGACATGCCCCAGCTGGCGTCGGTCTGCAGTTTGCCGATGCCCAGGTCGGCGTCGATCCACGGAATCAAGCTGCCACCCAAAGGCGCACCAAAGTTGGCGGTCTCGGAAGCAGTCAGCGATTGTTGTTTCGCCAGCACTTTGCGGTCGATTTCGAGAATCGCCGATTTTGGGTCGTCCAAGAGCGAGCGAACTTCGTCATTCAGCGTGCCAAACTGCGTCAACAGCTCGCGCATGTGCTGCGCACCGCCGCCGGAGGCTGCCTGGTAGGTCATGGTGGTCATCCACTCGACCAAACCCGCTTTGTACAGCGCGCCCACGCCCATCAACATACAGCTCACGGTGCAATTGCCGCCCACCCAGTTTTTTAAGCCCCCATTTTTCGTATTAACGAGCGCGTTTTTGATGACATGCAAGTTCACCGGGTCGAGCACGATGATCGCATCGTCCTTCATCCGCAGGGTTGACGCTGCATCAATCCAGTGCCCGGTCCAGCCCGCTTCGCGCAGTTTCGGGAAAACCTCAGAGGTGTAATCGCCACCTTGGGCGGTCAAAATGATGTCGCACTTTTTCAAAGCTTCAATGTCAAAAGCGTCTCTCAAAGTGGTTTCGTTTTTGGCGTAAGCCGGGGCTTTGCCGCCCGCGTTGGAGGTGGAGAAAAACACCGGCTCTATGAGCGCAAAATCGCCCTCAGCCTGCATGCGGTCAAGCAGCACCGAGCCGACCATGCCACGCCAGCCTACGAGCCCTACGAGGTTACCTACTTTTTTCATTTTTAAGCGCCTTTCAAATTAATCAGTCTTGACTAATCCCCCGGCTCGTCTAGCTCCGGGGTGGGCGCGACGAACCGGGCTGGATTAGCCTTTAATGGTCGTCGTTTTGGTGGAAGTCTTGAACGCGCAAACATCCACAGCGCAAGTGGCTTGGATGGTTGTTGTGGAGGTCACAGGGACGTTCATGGAATTGATTATAGCTTAGCGTGTACTAAGATTTCAGGCTTTCATATATCAAGAAGCCCAGCGGGGTGACCCAAACTACTAGCGAAACTAAAAAATTCAGCAAATTCGCTGGGAGATGTACTTTTTCGCTATTTCCAGGATGCACTTTGATTAGGATGCTTTTCCCAGTCGGAAAACTGCTTTCGACTGGGTCGTTCATGCCTAGAGCGAGCTGCAAGATTTGATTTTTATACGCGCCATCAAGTGCTAATAGACGTAAAGTACCTGCTTCATTTGCTTGAACTATGGCATTTGTAGTTGGCCAACCTTTCCAAAGACACCAATTGTGCCAAGTCAAAATACCGCCAAACAGCAGAAACAATGCGCAAGCAGCGAGCAAAAAAACGAGTTGAAAATAGGTATTCAAATGGAATTTTTGTAAATTTTACTATATATAAAATAGCTACTCAGGCAATAAATACGCCGGCTACAGCCAAAAATAGCCTCTAAATCAACCCAAAGCCTTCAAAACCGCATCCCCCATCTGAACCGTGCTGACTTTCGTCGTCCCTGCACTGTAAATATCCGGCGTCCGCAGCCCTTGCGCCAAGACGGATTTGACGGCGGTTTCTATGCGATCCGCAGCCGCAGCTTGGTTCAAAGAGAAGCGCAGCATCATCGCCGCGCTCAAAATCGTGGCCAGCGGGTTGGCGATGCCTTTGCCGGCGATGTCTGGGGCGCTGCCGTGGCTCGGTTCATACAAACCTTGCTTTTTGTCGTTCAAACTGGCAGACGGCAGCATGCCGATAGAGCCTGTCAACATGGCTGCTGCATCACTCAAAATGTCGCCAAACATATTCCCGGTGACGACCACGTCGAATTTCTTGGGCGCTTTGACCAGCTGCATGGCGGCGTTGTCCACGTACATGTGGTCCAAAGCGACTTCGGGGTATTGCTTGCCTACCTCAGAAACCACGTCTTTCCAAAACTGAAAAGTCTCTAAAACATTCGCTTTGTCCACGCTGGTAACCCGTTTATCGCGTTTCATGGCGGCCTGGAAGGCGACGTGGGCGATGCGTTCGATCTCTGGGCGGCTGTAGCGCATGGTGTCGAAGGCTTCTTCAGCGCCGGGGAAGTGGCCATCGGTGGCGACGCGGCGGCCACGGGGCTGGCCGAAGTAGATGTCGCCGGTCAGTTCGCGGATGATCAAAATATCGAGACCTGCGACCAGTTCCGGCTTCAGGCTGGAGGCATCGACTAGCTCTTTGTAGCAAATCGCCGGGCGGAAGTTGGCAAACAAACCCATGTTTTTGCGAAGTCCTAAAATCGCCTGCTCAGGACGCAAAGGGCGATCTAAGGTGTCGTATTTCCAGTCGCCCACCGCGCCAAACAGCACCGCGTCGGAATCCATCGCCAGTTTCAAGGTGGCAGGTGGCAGTGGGTGGCCGTGCGCCTCAAAAGCCGCGCCGCCGACGAGGGCGGATTCCATCTCCATTTTCAGGCTGAATTCTTTGTCGATGACCCTCAAGACTTTGACAGCTTCTGCGACGATTTCTGTACCAATGCCGTCACCGGGGAGGATTGCGATTTTCATAATGTGCTCACTTTAACCAAAAATATTATTCATGAATCCGTTCGCATTGAGCTTGTCGAAATGTTTCTCAATTCACGCAAGGCTTCGACAGGCTCAGCCCGAACGGGTAGGGTTTTATTTGCTATTATTTACATAGCTGCTTAGGCAATAAATACGCCGGCTAGAGGCTAAAAATGCCTCTAAAATGATGTTTTAGGTATTTTTACAGCAAAGTGTGTGCCAACCACGGCTTGGCCGCCAGGCGCTCGGCTTCAAAAGCCTTGATTTTGTCGCTGTGGCGCAAGGTCAAGCCGATGTCGTCAAAACCGTTGATGAGGCAGTATTTGCGGAAGGCCTGCACCTCAAACGGCCATTCCACGCCATCGGGTTTGACGATGACTTGGCGCTCCAGGTCAACCGTCAGGCTGTAGGTCGGGAAAGCGGCGCACTCGTTAAACAGCTGGGCGACTTGCGCTTCGCTCAAAACGATGGGCAGCAGGCCGTTTTTGAAGCAGTTGTTGAAGAAAATATCGGCATAGCTGGTCGCAATGATGGCTCTGAAGCCATATTGGTCCAGCGCCCAGGGCGCATGTTCGCGCGAAGAGCCGCAGCCGAAGTTTTTACGGGCAATCAGCACGCTGGCACCCGCATAACGGGGTTGGTTCAATACGAAATCTGGGTTAGGTTTGCGGCTTTTCGGGTCTTGGCCGGGGTAGCCGTCGTCAAAATAGCGCCAAGCATCAAACAAATGCTCGCCAAAACCGGTTTTACGGATCGATTTGAGGAACTGCTTGGGGATGATGGCGTCGGTATCGACGTTTTCGCGATCCATCGGGGCTACCAAGCCTTTGTGTACGGTGAATTTTTGCATAAGTGGTTGATATTGCTATTGATTTTTGTAATTATCTTTTAACGGCATCTTCAAGCACAGAACCCGCTTTTTGGATGTCTTGACCAACGCCTTTGATGGTGTTACAGCCGGTTAAGGCGACTAGGCATGCCAAAAAGAACAAAACAGCAAGCTTTTTCATGGAAGTACTCCTTTAAACAAAACGGCGGATATCGACAAAATGCCCGTGCACGGCAGCGGCGGCGGCCATGGCGGGGCTGACCAAGTGGGTGCGACCCCCCGCGCCTTGGCGGCCTTCGA
>JAYUCJ010000301.1:0-17488 GCA_043740415.1 Polaromonas sp.
CGCCATCATGGACGGCAACCACCCCCTGGCCGGCCAGGCCGTCCAGTTTGACTTGACCGTGATGGACATCCGTGCTGCGTCAGAGGAAGAAATCACCCATCGGCATGTGCATGGGGTGCATGGGCATCATCATTGAAACCCAATTTGCCAGCGGCGTGCAATGCTTATGGCGTCGACGGCGAAAACAAGTCCACCCGGTCCGTGATGATGCCGTCGGTGCCCAGATCAATCAAACGCTGGGCGGCCCATTCGTCGTTGACGGTGTAGCTTAGGCAGCGAAAGCCTGCGCTTTTGGCTTGGGTCACACTGGATTTGTCCCACAGCGCGTGGTTGCAGACGATGGCCACGCAATCGAGCTGCAACGCCGTTTCCAGCCAGCCTGACCACAGATTGTCGAGCAGCAGGCCGCGCGGCAAATGGGGTGCGGTGGCCACTGCGCCATGCAGGGCTTCGGGGTCAAACGATGTCATCAGCGGCGGCGCTGCGGCGTCTTTCCACAGCCTTGCGGCTTCGCGCGCCACGACCTCGCCGGTATGGCGCTCGGTGCCGGGCGTGGGCTTGATTTCGATGTTGATGAAATAATTATTGCGCAGGATGAACGCGGCAACGTTGGCAAGTGTTGGCAAGGGCTCACCGGCGTGAGTGCGTGAGTGCCAGCTGCCTGCATCGAGTTGCGACAGCGTTTGCCACGCGTGATCGCCTGCGGTGCCACTGGTACCGATATTGGCATCAGCAGTCGAACCTGCAGCGCTTCCCAGCATTCGCACGCCATTCGTCGTGCGGCCCAGCGTGGCATCGTGCATCAGGAATGGCACATCGTCTGCGCTGAGTTTCACGTCGCATTCAAACATGCGGTATCCGTGCCTGGCCCCCAGGCGAAAGGCGGCCAGGGTGTTTTCAGGAGCAAGCTTGCCTGCGCCCCGGTGGGCTACCCACAGCGGGTAGGGCCAGGCAGTGGTGGTTGATTGGGTCGCGGGCGTCACAGCCGCTTGCCGCTGGCGCTGTCAAACCAGTGCAGGCGGTCGGGTCGGGGCGTCACGTGAACCGTACTGCCAGCCGTGGGCGGCACATGGTTTTCGCCGATGCGAATAATCAGTTGTTCGTCGTTCATGCGGCAATAGACCAGGCGCTCAGCCCCCAGCATTTCCAGGGCGTCCACCTGCAGAGCCCAGCCGGTGGGGGTGATATCCAGGTGCTCCGGGCGAATGCCCATGGTGCTGCCGGGTGGGCCGCCCAGATCAGCATTGGGCGCTTTTTTCAGCAAATTCATGGGCGGGCTGCCCATGAAACTGGCCACAAACGTGGTGGCAGGACGGGTGTAGACCTCTTCAGGCGTGCCAAATTGCTCGACCCGGCCACCGTTCATCACCAGCATGCGTTGCGCCAGCGTCATGGCTTCGACCTGGTCGTGGGTGACGAACAGCGAGGTGATACCCAGCTCACGGTGCAGTTTTTGGATTTCTAGGCGGGTTTGGGCGCGTAATTTAGCGTCCAGATTCGACAGCGGCTCGTCGAACAAAAACACCTGCGGTTGCCGCACAATGGCGCGTCCCATCGCCACCCGCTGGCGTTGACCGCCGGACATGTCGCGCGGTTTGCGCTCTAGCAGGTCGCCCAGCTCCAAGATTTTGGCGGCTTTGTCGACCCGGGTTTTGATCTCGTCTTTGGGCACTTTGGCGATTTTTAGTCCGTAAGCCATGTTGTCAAACACGCTCATGTGCGGGTAGAGCGCGTAGTTCTGGAAGACCATGGCGATGTCGCGGTCAGCCGGTTCCAGGTCGTTCACCACGCGGTCGCCGATGCAGACCTCGCCGCCAGAGACTTCCTCCAAGCCCGCCACCATGCGCAACAGCGTCGATTTGCCGCAGCCGGAGGGCCCGACGATGACGATGAATTCGCCGTCGGCAATCTCGGCATTCACGCCGTGGATGACCTGCGTCGAAGTTTTGCCAGTGCCGTAGCGTTTGATGATGTTTTTGAGGGAGATGGAAGCCATATTGAATGCTAATCGAATATTTTGTACTATAAATTTAATAGCTACTTAGGCAATAAATACGCCGGCTAGAGTCGTATTTTAGGTGTAAAAAGGTGTTTTATGGGGTTTTTGGCTGTTTTTCATTATTTTTCAGTATCCACCAAGCCCTTGACAAACCATCTCTGCATCAGCATCACCACTGCCGCCGGCGGCAGCATCGCCAAAATGGCGGTGGCCATGACGACATTCCATTCGTTTTGCGAATCACCACCCGCCACCATCATCTTGATGCCGACCACCACGGGGTACATGCTCTCGGTCGTTGTTGCCAGCAGCGGCCACAGGTACTGGTTCCAGCCGTAGATGAACTGAATCACAAACAGCGCGGCGATGGATGTTTTGGACAGCGGCAGCAAAATATCGAAGAAAAACCGCATCGGGCTGGCGCCGTCCATGCGGGCGGCTTCGGTCAACTCGTCGGGCACAGACATGAAAAACTGGCGGAACAAGAAGGTGGCGGTGGCCGAGGCAATCAGCGGCACCGTCAAACCCGCATAGGTGTTGAGCATGCCTAGGTCGGACACGACCTGGTAGGTCGGACCAATGCGCACTTCGACAGGCAGCATCAGCGTCACGAAAATCATCCAAAAAAACAGGTTTTTAAACGGAAAACGGAAGTAAACAATCGCGAAGGCGGAGAGCAGGGAAATGGTGATTTTGCCGATGGCGATCACCATCGCCGACACAAAGCTCACCCACATCATGTGCGCCACGGGTGCGGTCGAGCCACCGCTGGCGCTGGTGCCGCCACCCACCAGCGCTTTGGCATAGGTTTCCCACATGTAGCTGCCGGGTAGCAGCGGCATAGGCGCTTGCACAATTTCTTGGGCGGTGTGGGTAGAGGCGATGAAGGCCAAATACAGCGGAAAGGCGACGATGAGCACGCCAATCCACATGACGGCATGGGCCAGGAAGGTGAGGAAGGGGCTGCGCTCAACCATGACTAATAGTTCACTTTCTTTTCAACGAAGCGGAATTGAATCACGGTGAGCACAATCACAATCGTCATCAGCACCACCGACTGCGCGGCCGAGCCACCCAAGTCCATCGCCTTGAAGCCGTCGTAATAGACCTTGTAAACCAAAATCGAGGTGTCCTGCCCAGGGCCGCCGTGGGTGGTGGCGTCGACAATCGCAAACGTGTCAAAAAACGCATATACCATGTTGATAACAAGCAAAAAGAAGGTGGTGGGTGTGAGCAGCGGGAACTGAATCGTCCAAAACCGTCGCCAAGGCTTCGCGCCATCAATCGCGGCAGCTTCGATCAGCGATTTGGGGATGGACTGCAAACCTGCCAAAAAGAACAAAAAGTTATAGGAAATCTGCTTCCAAACGGCGGCCATGACAATCAGCGTCATGCCGTGTGTGCCGTTGAGCAAATGGTTCCAATCGATGCCAATTTTGCCCAAAGCGTAGGCAACCACGCCTAAAGACGGCGAAAACATGAAAATCCACAGCACGCCCGCCACCGATGGCGCAACCGCGTAGGGGATGATCAACATGGTTTTGTACAGCATCGCGCCTTTGATGATGCGGTCGGCAAAAACAGCCAGCATCAACGACAGGCCAATGCCCAAAACCGCCACCAAGAGCGAGAAAATAGCCGTGGTTTTGAAGGACGCTAGGTAGCTTTCATCGTTCCAAAGCTGCAAAAAGTTTTGAAACCCTACCCATTCTTTGGACAGCCCAAACGCGTCTTGCACCTGAAACGACTGCAAAACAGCTTGCGCTGCAGGCCAAAAGAAAAACACGAGAATCACGACCAGCTGGGGTGCAATCAGCAGCCAGGGCAGCCAAGTTGATCGGAATTGAACGCGTTTTTCCATAAATGTGTTTTTAGGAGGTGAAAATGGCTATAGCCGGCGTATTTATTGCCTAAAGCGTTATAAAAAGTATAGTAAATTAAGATTTTTACTTGCCTTTTATTTGCCTTTGTTCGCAGCCTCAAAACGCGCCAAATGCTCGTTGCCCCGTTTCACAATGTCATCCAGCGCTTCTTTGGCCGTCTTCTTGCCATTCCACACTTGTTCCAATTCTTCGTCTTCCACAGCGCGAATCTGCACGTAGTTACCTAGGCGAATGCCGCGGCTCTTGTCGGTTACTTTGCGGATCATTTGCGTGACGGCGACGTCCGTACCTGGTTTTTCTTTGTAAAAGCCCGATGCTTCGGTCAATTTATAAGCCGCCGTGGTGATGGGCAGGTAGCCGGTACGCTTGTGGCTGGCGGATTGCACTTCGGGGCTGGAAATGTAGTTGAAGAAAGCGGCGACGCCTTTGTATTCGGCTGGTTTTTTGCCCGCCATAACCCACAAGCTTGCACCGCCTATGACGGTGTTTTGCGGGGCACCGGCCACATCTGGGTAGTACGGCAGGGGGGACAAGCTGTAGGCAAACTTGGCGTTTTTAGCCACGTTGCCGTAAAAGCCGGATGAGGTGTTGATCATCGCGCATTCGCCGGAAATGAAGCTCGCTTCTGGCACATTGCCACGGCCTTTGTAGATGAACAAGCCTTGTTTGGCCATGTTTGCCAAGTTTTCAATGTGGCGCACATGCAAAGGTGTATTGACCTTCATGCGAGCATCCAAGCCTGCTAAACCGTTAGATTTGGTCGCAAATTCGACGTTGTGCCAGGCCGAGAAGCTCTCCAGCTGCGTCCAACCCTGCCAAGCCGTGGTGAAAGGGCATTTGTGGCCGCTGGCTTTGAGTTTTGCCGCTGCCAAAGCCACTTCTGGCCAAGTGCCTGGCGGTTTGGTGGTGTCTATGCCTGCCGCTTTGAAGGCGTCTTTGTTGATGTAAAACACCGTGGTCGAGCTGTTGAACGGGAAGCTCAGCATTTGGCCGTTGGGAGCAGTGTAGTAGCCGGCAACGGCTGCGACGTAACCGCTGGGGTCAAATTTTTGGCCGGCGTCTTTCATCACTTGGGCTACAGGCACAATCGCCCCTTTGCTGGCCATCATCGTAGCAGTTCCCACTTCAAACACCTGCAAAATGTGAGGCGCGTTACCTGCGCGGAAGGCGGCGACGGCGGCTGTCATCGATTCGTCGTAGGTGCCTTTGAAGGTGGGGATGATTTTGACCTCTTTTTGGCTGGCGTTGAAGTCTTTGGCCAGGTCGTTCACCCATTCGCCGTTAACAGCGGTCATGGAATGCCACCATTGCACCTCGGTTTGCGCCTGCGCTTGCAGGCTAAAAAGACCCAAAACTGCAGCCATGGAAGCTGCCACAGTTGCTGAAAGGCGCATAGTTTTCATGAAAATCTCCAAAAAATCAACAAGTTACCTGCAAAATTATCTAGCAAATGATAGTTGAGGTGCTGTGAAAAGTGCTCAGTGTTATCCATTAGCTTGACCTTACCAAGCTGTTACCAAGCTGTTACCAAGCCATTTAGCGCCTAAATGTGTCCGCTCGGTGACAAGGGTATGCTGCACTGCGGTAACATTGGAGGAGATGAATCCCTCTACTATGCTTTCTACCCCGCTTTTCCCTACACAAGTCGCTCAAACGGAGCAAGGTCACACTGCCGAACGCATTCGTGAGATTCCGTACAACTACACCTCGTTTTCAGACCGTGAAATCGTGCAGAGGCTGTTGGGCGACCGCGCTTGGCACATTCTGAACCAATTGCGCGAAGAGCGCAGCACAGGCCGATCGGCACGCATGCTGTACGAGGCGATGGGCGACATTTGGGTGGTGCAGCGCAACCCGTATTTGCAAGACGATTTGCTGGACAACCCCAAGCGCCGCCAGCAGCTGGTGGATGCTTTACGCCACCGCCTCGCAGAAGTGGAAAAACGCCGTACACCGCAAGCCGATGCCTCGCGTGATTCGCTGGTGGGTGAGCTGATTGTGATGGCAGCCGGCGCCATCAATACCTTTGATGCTATCTTTTTAAAAGCAACAGCGTTGCGTAAAAAGACGCTTAAAACGCTGGGGAAACTCACCGCGGGTGACAACATCAAGTTCGACGGCCTCAGCCGCGTCAGCCATGTGACGGACGCGACCGATTGGCGTGTCGAGTACCCGTTTGTGGTGCTGACGCCAGATTCTGAAGTTGAAATGGCCGGCTTGGTCAAAGGCTGTATCGAGCTGGGGCTGACCATCATCCCGCGTGGCGGTGGCACGGGTTACACCGGCGGGGCGATTCCGCTGACGTGGAAAAGCGCGGTCATCAATACTGAAAAGCTAGAAGCCATGACCGAGGTGGAAATGCTCACCTTGCCGGGCCATACCCAGCCCGTCGCCACGGTGTGGACCGAAGCTGGCGTGGTCACGCAGCGCGTGGCCGATGCGGCCGAGCGGGGCGGTTTTGTCTTTGCGGTCGACCCAACATCAGCCGAAGCCAGCTGTATTGGCGGCAACATCGCCATGAACGCGGGCGGCAAAAAAGCCGTGTTGTGGGGCACGGCGCTGGACAATTTGGCCAGCTGGCGCATGGTGACACCAGACGCCAAATGGCTGGAAGTGACCCGACTGAATCACAACATGGGCAAAATCCACGATGCGGCGATGGCGAGTTTTGAGCTGAAATACTTTGAGGCTGATGGCAAAAAACTGATTCGTACTGAGCAATTGGACATTCCTGGCCCGTCTTTCCGCAAAGAAGGCTTGGGCAAAGACGTGACAGACAAGTTTTTGAGCGGCTTGCCTGGTATTCAAAAAGAAGGCTGTGATGGCCTGATCACCAGCGCCCGCTGGGTGGTGCACAAAATGCCGCAGCACACGCGCACGGTTTGCCTGGAGTTTTTTGGCAATGCCAAAGACGCGGTACCGAGCATTGTGGAAATCAAAGATTTCATGTTCGCTGAGCAAAAACGCACCAGCGTTTTGCTGGCGGGTTTGGAGCATTTGGACGACCGTTACTTGAAAGCCGTGGGCTACGCGACCAAATCGAAACGCGCACATACGGGCACCAGCAATGGGCTGCCGAAAATGGTGTTGTTCGGCGACATCGCCGGCGACAATGCAGACGACGTGGCGCGTGCCACCTCTGAAGTGGTGCGGATCGCCAATTCGCGCAATGGCGAAGGCTTCATCGCCATCAGCCCTGAAGCGCGTAAAAAGTTTTGGTTAGACCGGAAACGCACAGCAGCGATTTCAAAACATACCAACGCCTTCAAAATCAACGAAGACGTGGTCATCCCGCTGCCGCGCATGGCCGAGTACACCGATGGCATCGAGCGCATCAACATTGAGCTGAGTTTGCAAAACAAAATCAAGCTGTGCGACGCGCTGGAAGATTTTTTCAAAAAGGGCAATTTACCGCTGAGCAAGCACGACGATGCAGCGGGCATGACGTCCAACGAATTGCTGGAAGACCGCGTTGCCCAAGCTTTGGCGCTGGTCGCGGATGTGCGCAATTTATGGGTGGGCTGGCTGGCGAATGTGGAGACGCTGTTCCCGCAACTGCAAGACCATACCTTGCGTGCTAGCTGGAAAACGGATATTCGTGCCAAGCTGCAGCTGATTTTTACGGGTGCTGCGTTTGTACCGGTTTTGGAAGAATGCACCGCCATCCACAAACGTGTCTTAAAAGGTCGCGTCTGGGCGGCTTTGCACATGCATGCGGGTGATGGCAATGTGCACACCAACTTGCCGGTGAACAGTGATGATTACGAAATGCTGCAGTCAGCCCACGCTGCCGTAGCCCGCATCATGGTGTTGGCGAGAAGTTTGGATGGTGTGATTTCTGGCGAGCACGGCATCGGCATCACCAAGCTGGAGTTTTTGACGGACGCTGAACTGCAACCGTTTGCCGATTACAAACAACGCGTAGACCCGGAAGGCCGATTCAACAAAGGCAAGCTCTTGCGTGAGAGTTTGATTCGACCTGAAGCGGTTCTGAATTCGCTACAAAAAACAGAGCAGCCTAGGCAATCAATACGCCGGCTAAGGTCTGATTCATCGGTTAAATTGAACGATGAAGCGAAAACCTGGAATTCTGATTTAAGCAATGCCTACACACCCAGCTTTGGGCTGATGGGGCATGAATCGCTCATCATGTCGCAAAGCGATATTGGCGCGATTGCCGACAGCGTGAAAGACTGTCTGCGCTGCGGCAAGTGCAAACCCGTTTGCTCCACCCACGTGCCGCGTGCAAACTTGCTGTACAGCCCGCGCAACAAGATTTTGGCCACCTCGCTGCTTGTGGAAGCGTTTTTGTACGAAGAGCAAACACGCCGTGGTATCAGCATCAAGCATTGGCAGGAGTTTGAAGACGTGGCAGACCATTGCACGGTGTGCCACAAGTGCTTGTCGCCGTGCCCGGTCGATATCGACTTTGGCGATGTGTCCATGAACATGCGCAACTTGTTGCGCAAGATGGGGCAAAAAACTTTCCGCCCAGGCAATGCACTGGCGATGTTCTTTTTGAATGCAACGAATCCATTGACCATTAACTTGGTACGCACAGCCATGGTGGGTGTGGGTTTCAAATTGCAGCGACTTGCCAACGATGTGTTGCGTCCGTTTGCCAAAAAGCAAACCGCAAAACCACGCCCAACGGTTGGTTTGCCACCTATTAAAGAGCAGGTGATTCACTTCATCAACAAGAAAATGCCGGGCGGTTTGCCGAAAAAATCAGCGCGTGCTCTGCTTGATATAGAAGACAACGATTACGTGCCTATCATTCGCAACCCGCAGGCGACGACTTCTGAGACGGAAGCGGTGTTTTACTTCCCGGGCTGCGGTTCTGAGCGCCTGTTCAGCCAGGTCGGTTTGGCCACGCAGGCCATGCTGTGGCACGCCGGTGTGCAAACGGTTTTGCCACCGGGTTACTTATGCTGTGGTTACCCGCAAAAGGGCAGCGGCCAGTTCGACAAAGCAGAGAAAATCATCACGGATAACCGTGTGCTGTTCCATCGCGTGGCCAACACATTGAATTACCTTGACATCAAAACCGTGGTTGTGAGCTGCGGTACGTGTTATGACCAGCTGCAAGGGTATGAGTTTGACAAAATCTTCCCAGATTGCCGCATCATCGATATTCATGAATATTTGCTTGAGAAAAATATCAAACTGGATATGAGCACGGGTGCAGGTGCCGGTTACCTGTACCACGACCCCTGCCACAGCCCGATGAAGCTGCAAGAGCCGCTGAAAACCGTTAAAGCCTTGCTGGGCGACAACGTGCTACAAAACGATCGCTGTTGTGGTGAATCTGGTACGCTGGGCGTGACACGGCCAGATATTTCTACGCAAGTGCGTTTCCGCAAAGAGGAAGAGTTGCAAAAAGGCGCAGATAAATTACGTGCGACAGGCGCTGTGGCTGCAACTGGCAATGTCAAAATTTTGACCAGCTGCCCAAGCTGCCTGCAAGGTTTGAGCCGATATGGCAATGACTTGAACAACGGTTTGCTAGAGGCAGATTACATTGTGGTGGAAATGGCAAATCAAATTTTGGGCAAAGAATGGATGCCAGAATACGTTGCTTTGGCTAACAATGGCGGCATTGAGCGCGTCTTGGTTTAACGACATAAAAAGGAAAGATCATGGCAGGCTTAGCTTCAGGTTCACCAACTCCGGAAGAACTTACGGTTCACTCTAAATCCAAAGTGTTGGAGATCAGATTTTCAGACGGTGCGTCGTTTCAAATTCCTTTCGAATTGATGCGTATTTCGTCACCTTCTGCCGAGGTGCAAGGCCACGGCCCAGGCCAAGAGATTTTGCAAACGGGCAAGCGTGATGTGGGTTTGCTTGGCGTAGAGCCCATCGGCAATTACGCCATTCAACCCAGCTTTACTGATGGGCACGATACAGGCTTGTTCACTTGGGATTACTTGTATTTCTTGGGCTCCAAACAAGCCGAAATTTGGCAAGACTACGAAGCACGCCTGAAAGCGGCAGGCATCAGCCGCGATGCGCCCATGGTTGAGAAATCTGGGGGTGGCTGCTCAAGTCATTGAGCATTCCCATCCGTCAAGTCATTAATCATCTAAAAATTAAAATATAGCCATGAGCCAAACCCATTTCGGATTCCAGAGCGTCGAAGAAAAAGACAAAGCCAAGCATGTGCGCGGCGTGTTTGATTCGGTCGCCCCCAAGTACGATATCATGAACGACTTGATGTCCATGGGGCTGCATCGCGCATGGAAGGCTTACACCGTTATGGTGGCGAACGTGCAAGTGGGCGCGCAAGTGCTGGATATCGCCGGTGGAACGGGTGATTTGGCGCTGGCTTTTTCCAAAAAAGTGGGCAAAACTGGCCGCGTGGTGCATACCGATATCAACGAAGCCATGCTGCGCGAAGGGCGAGATCGCTTGGTCAATGCAGGCGTGGTTTTGCCAACGTTTGTGTGTGATGCTGAAAAGTTGCCGTTTCCCGATAACTATTTCGATGTCGTTACCGTTGCTTTTGGGTTGCGAAACATGACGCACAAAGACGCCGCTTTGAAAGAGATGAACCGTGTTTTGAAGCCCAACGGCAAGCTTTTGGTGCTGGAGTTTTCGAAAATAGCCAAACCTTTGTCCAAGGTTTACGACTGGTATTCTTTCAATGTGTTACCAAAACTCGGTAAATTGGTGGCGGGTGATGACGCGAGCTACCGTTATTTGGCCGAGTCAATCCGCATGCACCCCAGCCAGGAAGAGCTAAAAGCATTGATGAAAACGGCAGGTTTTGGTCACGTAGATTTCCATAATTTGACCGGTGGTGTGGTGGCATTGCACGTTGGCATCAAATGCTAATTGGTTAGACAAACGAAGTCTTTCCCAATGCTTGTCGTTAAGACTAAGTTGTGTGAATATTCACAAATTGTCAAAAAATAGCCAACTAAATTACCTTATTCACAATAAGTCTCTGTAAGTACCTATTGAAATACACAGTATTTGCCTCTACATTTAGGGGGTGTTGATGTCAACATGTGTGTTTGGAGAAAACATGAAACTTTGGTCTGCAATATTGGTTTGTGCGCTTGCTTTTTCGGTCTTGAATGCTGATGCGGCTCGACGCATGGGTGGCGGTGGTTCAATGGGTAAACAATCCAGCAATGTGACGCAAAAGAGCGCAACGCCAGCTGCGCCTGCACAAAACGCAAACAGTGCTGCTGCTAAACCTGCTGCAGCTGCGCCGGCAGCGGCTCCTGCTGTGGCTCCTAAAAAGCCTTGGGGCGCGATGCTTGGTGGCTTGGCCGCAGGTCTGGGCTTGGCTTGGTTAGCTAATTCTTTAGGCTTGGGCGGCATGTTGGGTGGCATTATGCAAGCCGTCATGTTTGGTTTATTGGCGTTTGGTGTGATTGCTCTGGTTATGTACTTTATCCGCTCACGTGGCAAAAAGTCCGACGGCAATACGTTTAACTCTGGTAGCCCCTATGCGATGCAAGGTGCTGGCAGTGCATCACCTACTGATGCCATTGCACCACGCTCGTACAGTCCACAAAACGTTGGCAACGATGCCTCTGCGCGCCCATGGGAGGGTAATGCGACGGCGTTTGACGCTTCTAAAGCGGGTAATGCCGGTAATTCGATGATCGGCTCTGGCCTGCAAACGGCTGACAGCACATCTGGTTTGTCTGGCTCGCAATCTTGGGGTGTACCTGCTGATTTTGATACAGCCGGCTTTTTGACTGCTGCCAAGCGCAACTTCGTTACCCTGCAAGACGCTTGGGACAAGTCGGATATCGCCGCTTTGAAAGCGATGATGACCGACGAGATGGCAGGCGAAATCAAAGCTCAGTTGTCTGAGCGCGGCGTACAAGCTGGCGTGGTCAACAAGACCGACGTGGTGATGTTGGACGCGCAGTTGCTGGGTATCGAAGAAATGGCGACTGAATACATGGCCAGCGTGGAGTTTTCAGGCATGATTCGTGAAGACGCATCAGCTGGACCAGCGCCGTTCCGTGAGGTGTGGAACATGACCAAGTCCAAAAATGGTGGCGGCTGGCTGGTGGCGGGTGTTCAAGCACTGCAATAAAAGCGTCATTAATGACCTTGCACGAGGAAAATTAAAAACCTTGCGATTTTAAAAACTGCGTAATGTCGTGAATAATTGGGGACTATGGCAACATCGTCCCCTTTTTCTTTGCTGAATGACCTGGTAGATAGGCTCACCAAGCTGCAACCTCCCGAATGGGCCGTTGACGAGGTGCAGCATCGCCTTGTTTTGCTGCTCAACCATGTGTTGATGCAGGAACCCGAAGCGACTGCGCGTTTGGCACGACTCAAAGGCAGAGTCATCCACCTGAAATGGCGTACGCTGTCGATGACGCTAGCGGCCACGCCAGCAGGTTTGCTGGAGCGCGCAGCTGACCACCAAGCCGCTGATTTGAGCTTGCTGGTCGCAGATGATTCACCTGTGTCTCTGCTTCAAACCGTCCTGACAGGTGGTAAACCCCCCATCAACATTGAAGGCGACGTGCAGCTTGCCGCTGAAGTGAACTGGCTGGCAGACCATGTGCGTTGGGACGTGGAAGACGACTTGTCGCGCATCTTAGGCGATGCACCTGCTCATGCTCTGACCAGTGTGGTCAAGCAAATCGTGCTGGGCTTGAAATCATTTTTAGTCACCAAAGTAGCTGACACGGATACCGCAAAGACCGCAACAAAGGCCCAACCATGAGGCGGCTCTTTCGGGGCATATTCATTGTTTGGATAGTGCTGCGCTTTGGTTTAGACCAATTGG
Source organism: Polaromonas sp. (assembly GCA_043740415.1). Taxonomy (GTDB): domain Bacteria; phylum Pseudomonadota; class Gammaproteobacteria; order Burkholderiales; family Burkholderiaceae_C; genus Aalborgiella. The sequence goes on from JAYUCJ010000301.1 coordinate 12,650, forward strand.
TGCTGACCAGTTTCCAAAAACCGTGGCTCACGGTGATTGCCCGCATCGTCTCGGTGGGGCGCAACCTGAAAGCACCACGCGGGCAGCGTCTGCGGGAGGCTTTGGAGAGTTTGGGGCCGATTTTCGTTAAATTCGGCCAGGTATTGTCAACACGGCGCGATTTGCTGCCACTGGATATCGCCGACGAACTGGCGCGTTTGCAAGACCGCGTGCCACCGTTTGATTCGCGCATTGCTGTTGAGAGTATTGAGCGCGCTTTTAAAAAGCCACTCGCTGAAATTTTTACCTCGTTTGACCACACACCGGTCGCCAGCGCCTCGGTGGCGCAAGTGCATTTTGCGACAATCACAGACAAACAAGGCATGAGCCGAGATGTCGCCGTCAAAGTGTTGCGTCCCAATATGCTGCCGGTGATTGATAAAGACTTGGGTCTGATGCACATGATGGCTGGCTGGGTGGAAAAGCTCAGTGCTGACGGCAAACGCTTGAAGCCGCGTGAGGTAGTTTCTGAGTTTGACAAGCATTTGCACGACGAGCTGGATTTAATCCGCGAAGCGTCTAGCGCTGCACAACTCAAGCGCAACATGTCGCTGCACAAAGCCGAAAAAGACTTGGTCATGATTCCCGACATGTACTGGGACTATTGCCACCCCGAGGTGATGGTGATGCAGCGCATGAAAGGCGTACCCATCAACCAAACGCAGGTGCTGCATGACGCAGGGGTCGATTTCAAGAAGCTAGCCAGAGATGGGGTGACCATTTTCTTCACGCAGGTCTTCAGAGACGGCTTTTTCCATGCCGATATGCACCCTGGCAACATCCAAGTCAGCCTGGAGCCTGAGACGTTTGGGCGCTATATTTTGCTCGATTTTGGCATCATTGGCAGTTTGACGGCGGTCGATAAAGAGTATTTAGCGCAAAATTTCACGGCTTTTTTTAGGCGCGACTACAAGCGGGTGGCCGAGCTGCACATTGAATCTGGCTGGGTGCCCAAAGCTACTCGGGTCGATGAGCTGGAATCTGCCATTCGTGCCGTGTGCGAGCCTTACTTTGACCGACCATTGAAAGAAATTTCACTCGGTTTGGTATTAATGCGCCTCTTTCAAACCTCGCGCCGCTTCCATGTGGAAATTCAGCCGCAGTTGGTTTTGTTGCAAAAAACCCTGCTAAATATCGAGGGATTGGGTCGAGATTTGGACCCTGATTTGGATTTATGGAATACCGCCAAACCATTTTTAGAAAAATGGATGTTGGAGCAAATTGGCCCGCAAAAGCTGCTTGAAGAGTTGAAAAACCAAGCGCCTCAATATGCCAAATTATTACCGGAGCTGCCGGCGTTGTTGGCAAACTATCTGAAGTACAAATCTGCTGATACATATCAAGAGGCGCAAATTCTGAAAGACTTATTGCGAGAGCAGCAGAGAACGAACAAACTATTACAACGTTTGATGTACGCTGGTTTTGGCTTTGTCGTGGGTTTGATCGTCATGCAGTTGGTGTCTCGCACGCATTTGTTTGCTTTTTAGCTATGAAGCGCTGCAGTGTAAGCCACTTATAATAGAAGGTCGCGCAAAAGCGGCGTTTTCAGTGCTTTTGCGCGTTTATGACGCTTTAACCCCCCTCTTTATATGCCTATTTACGCTTACAAATGCGACGCTTGCGGGCACGCCAAAGACGTTTTGCAAAAAATGTCGGATCCGCAACTCACCGATTGCCCCTCTTGTGGGCAAGCTACTTTTAAGAAGCAGCTCACTGCGGCTGGTTTTCAGCTCAAGGGTACGGGTTGGTACGTGACCGATTTCCGCGAAGGCGGCGGTAAAAACAGTGCACCGGCGGCTGATGCCAAGTCTGACGATTCGCCAGCACCGCCAGCAGGCAGCGTTGCTAGCGCTTCTGAGAGTAAATCTGCAGACTCAGCCAGCCCTGCTAAACCCGCTTCAGCACCAGCCGTTGCTTCGACAACATCTGCGCCAGCTGCATCGCCAGTTTCTAGCGTTTAACCTTCAATACCCAAGGACGTTCATGGCTAATTTACGTAAATGGTTGTTTGCTGGTTTGCTGGTCATCGTGCCGTTTGCGATCACGATTTGGCTGTTGGAGTGGATGCTCAGCACATTAGACAAAACGTTGCTGATTTTGCCTGCCGCTTGGCATCCAGATAAGCTGATCGGTTTTCATATTCCAGGCTTTGGCCTTTTACTTGCTCTGGCCATTTTGCTTTTGGTGGGGGCGGTCGCTAGTAATTTCTTAGGCCGTCAGCTGATGATTTGGGGTCATGTCATTTTAAATCGGATACCTGTTGTTCGTTCGATCTATTCCAGTGTCAAGCAGGTGTCGGATACCTTGTTTGCTGACGGTGGTAGCGCATTTCGAACAGCTGTCCTGGTGCAATGGCCGCGTGCAGATGTGTGGACAATTGCTTTTGTCACAGGTACACCGGGTGGTGATGTGTCGAACCATCTCAAAGGTGACTACCTCAGTGTTTATGTACCCACCACACCAAACCCAACGGGTGGTTATTTTGTGATGCTGAAAAAATCGGATTGTATTGAGCTCAATATGAGCGTGGACGAAGCATTGAAATACATTGTGTCTATGGGTGTGGTTTCTCCCCCGATGCATACACCGCAACTTCCTAAATAACTGTATCAATAACGAATTTATTAACGAATCGAGTAGAGAAAAATTATGGCAATGCGTACCCAATATTGTGGCTTGGTGACTGAGGCTTCGCTCGGTGAAACAGTGAGTTTGTGCGGCTGGGTCAACCGCAGGCGTGACCATGGCGGTGTGATTTTTATCGATCTGCGTGATCGTGAAGGTTATGTGCAAGTGGTGTGCGACCCTGATCGTGCCGAGATGTTCAAGCTCGCTGAAGGCGTGCGCAACGAGTTTTGTATTCAAATCAAGGGTTTGGTGCGTGCACGACCTACAGGCACGGTGAATGAGGGTTTGAAGAGCGGGAAAATTGAAGTGCTTTGCCATGAATTGAATGTTTTGAATGCTTCTGTGACACCGCCTTTCCAGTTGGATGATGACAACTTGTCAGAGACAACACGTTTGACGCACCGCGTGCTGGATTTACGCCGTCCGTATATGCAAAACAACCTGATGTTGCGCTACAAAGTGTCCATGGAAGTGCGCAAGTTCTTAGATGCAAATGGCTTTATCGACATCGAAACACCGATGCTGACAAAGAGTACGCCAGAAGGCGCGCGTGATTATTTGGTGCCAAGCCGTGTGCATGATGGGCACTTTTTTGCGCTCCCACAATCGCCGCAGCTGTTCAAACAATTGTTGATGGTGGCTGGTTACGACCGCTATTACCAAATCGTGAAATGTTTTCGTGACGAAGATTTGCGTGCGGATCGTCAGCCAGAATTTACACAGATCGATATTGAAACGTCGTTCTTGGATGAGCAAGAAATTCGTGACATGTTCCAGGGCATGATCACTACCGTATTCAAAAACACCATGAATGTGGATTTGGGCGAATTCCCCGTTATGACCTACCAAGATGCTATGCACGTCTACGGCTCCGACAAGCCCGATTTGCGCGTGAGCCTTAAATTCACCGAAGTGACGGACGTGATGGCCGATGTAGACTTCAAAGTCTTCTCAGGCGCAGCAACCATGAAAGGCGGTCGCGTGGTTGCTTTGCGCGTGCCGGGTGGCGCACGTGAGGCCGGTGGTTTGAGCCGAGGCGAGATTGATGGCTATACCGAGTTTGTCAAAATCTACGGCGCTAAAGGCTTGGCGTACATCAAGGTCAATGAATTGGCCAAGGGTCGCGACGGTTTGCAAAGCCCGATTGTAAAAAACATTCACGACAAAGCCATTGCGGAAGTACTGGCTCGTACGGGTGCGCAAGATGGTGACTTGATCTTCTTTGGCGCAGACAAAGAGAAGGTTGTGAACGACGCGATTGGTGCATTGCGCATCAAAATCGGCCATAGCGAGTTTGGTAAAAAGAACGGCTTGTTTGAAAAATCTTGGCGTCCGATGTGGGTGGTTGACTTCCCGATGTTTGAATACGACGAAGAAGCACAACGCTACACGGCAACACACCATCCGTTCACTGCACCAAAAGACGGTCACGAAGATTGGATGGTTACTGCCCCTGAGAAATGCATCTCTAAGGGCTATGATATGGTCTTGAATGGTTGGGAAATGGGTGGCGGTTCAGTGCGTATTCACCGTGCTGATGTGCAGCAAAAAGTTTTTGATGCGCTCAAAATCACACCTGAAGAAGCACAAATAAAATTCGGCTTCTTGTTAGATGCCTTGCAATATGGCGCGCCACCGCACGGTGGTTTGGCTTTCGGTTTAGATCGCATCGTCACGTTGATGACGGGTGCAGAGTCTATCCGTGACGTGATTGCTTTCCCGAAAACTCAGCGCGCGCAATGTTTGCTGACGCAAGCGCCATCGCTGGTTGATGAAAAGCAACTCAAAGAATTGCACATTCGCTTGCGCAATGCAGATGTTGCTAAAACGGCCACATAGGAATTTTGCCGGGAAATACGTTGAGTAAAAGTACCGTCAAAAACAGGAACCGCAGAAATTTGCCAATGGCCATGTAAAACAAGCATGGCCAAAAGGGCAGCTTTAGCCATCCAGCTACTGCACACAAAGGATCGCCGACTAAAGGTAACCAAGCTAGCAGACAGGCTTTGGGTCCTAAATGCTCAAGCCATTCCAGCGCTTTGGCGTGGCTGTTCGAGCCTTTGTACTTGTCCATAGCGCGATGTGCACCGTAGCCCATCCACCAATCAATCGCACCGCCTATGGTGTTGCCAGCGGTGGCGACAAATATAGTAGGCCAAAAAAGCTCTGGAT
>JAYUCJ010000302.1:0-6115 GCA_043740415.1 Polaromonas sp.
CAGGGAAATGCGACTTAACTGGTCGGTCAACACGGACGCCCAAAGCCGTCTGGCCGCTTTGCGGCCACCTTGCCTCGGTCGCCGGTTACCTTCACGTTAAACGGCAGCAATCAAAAAGCCTATGCCCTTTCTTTTTCCGCTGTACACCTCGCTCGTAGGCGTGAGCGCCGGCTATTTTGTCGGCCGCCGCTTCAGGGGAAGAATTCATCTTGGTACTCTTGGCCTTCTTCTCGTCGGAGTTCTCATTGCGGCCTCTGCGTTCGCTGCGAATTCCGCGCAGCGGTTCTATGATCTCGGCGTTTCAATAGACAGCGCCTTCCTTGCGGAAGGCGTCGGCATATTCATCTTCTGCTTCACTTTGGCTTTCGCATGGTCCGTTCTTTCCCCTGCTCGAACTCGCTGGCTGCTTTTTCTAGCCGCACCTTTCGGTCTAGCGCAGCCAATTCTCGTCGCGTGGATGTTAGTCACTTGGTCTCTGAACGGGTTCGCGCCGTGAGCATGCCGTTTAACTGGTCGGCCAACGCGGACCCGCAACTGCAAGAGGCGGCTTCGCCGCAGGAGTTGCGGTCCGGTTGCCTCCAACGTTATACCGTGCTGCACAGCGGGCGTCTTGCGGTCGGGTGACAACTGCGCGGTTGGCGATTATGCTGAAGCGTTTCCAGCACAATGTGAAGGAGGAGAGAATGAAAAAGCAGATCATTGTTGCCGTGCTCACGGCGCTATCGGCAATCAGCTTGAGCGCACAACCACTGCAAGCGCAGATCACAACACTCGACGGCAGCGTAAGGCAGGTGGGTGGCGCTGCGATATACAACAAGCAATATCTGTCGCAGTTGGCCGTATCTAAGGACTTACGGCGCGGGGTTCTCATGATTGAGGTCACCAGTTCCTGCGGGCACTGCGGGGGGCTGCACTACCTTGTTCGCCTTTTCGACAGAAACGGAAACTACTTGACTCATTTTGTTAGCCGGTCGTTCTTCGAAATGATGGGGTATCAGGAAGGTGCAAAGCCTGGGCCGCGGCAGCTCGAGTTCCCTGTAAATGTCCGCGACCTCCGTGACGCTGAACTCGTGGAGTTCGGGTTTGTGCCAAATCTGAAGTAATAAAGAGGGTGCCATTTACCGTGAACATTCAGAACTATCTGGCCGCGTCGCGCGTGATACATGAAACGCTCGGTCAAATCGCGACGACTACGTATGCCATGGCATGGTCAGGGTGTGCTGACCCGAGCAACCCAGAGTTCGCCGCACTGATGAAGATGCACGGCGAACTCATAGCAAGTTTTCAGAGACTCCACGCGGAGTTCATTCGCACGAATCCGGAATTCACGGCATAACATGTCGGTCAACGCGGACACGCAAGTGCGTTCGTGCGCTCGCGCGCACGCGCCACTTGCGCGCCGGTTACCTCTACGTTAAACCTTCCCCGCACTCAGCAGCGTGCCGTCAGGCGGGGGCTGGCGTTGTTTGAGTGCAGCGAGTTTAGGCAGTTTCCGCGTGGCGGTGCGGTGCTGGGGGCAGCGAAGAGATCTGGGAGCGTATATTCCAAAACAAACATACAATTTCAGCCTATAGCCGGCGCATTCATTGCCTAAGCCACTATTTTATTTATAGCAAAATGTGGGTTATTTGATTGCTAAAAAACACTCTGAAGTGACTTGGCGCTCAATAGCTGTGCGCTAAAATTAAACGCTACGACCTGAAGGGGATTGACATCATGAACACCCATCACTTAAAGCAAGCAAGTCTGCTCGCCATTGACGAGCAGATTGAGCTTGCGCAGGCTATTTGGAACGGAATCGTTACTAGAGCTGCTGTGCCTTCGATAACGCCAGCGCAGAAAACTGAACTTGATAATCGCTTGGCAAATCATTTGATGCATCCGAATGACGTGATTTTTTGGGCTGACGTTAAGGCAAAAGCGTTGGCAAATACTTCTCCAAAATTGGGTTAGAAGCTAAATTTAAACCAAATTATCCATTCGCCGAAATTTTGTCATTCCCGCGAAGGCGGGAATCCATCTTGGTGCTTGTGGATTCCCGCCTTCGCGGGAATGACAGCGCTAGGGGATGGTTTTTTATTTAGAACCCTATTCCCAAACCTTCCAAGGCGCTTTACCACTAGCCCACAGGCTTTCCAGCAAATTCTTCTCGCGCAGGGTGTCCATAGGCTGCCAAAAACCTTCGTGGCGGTAGGCCATCAATTCGCCGCTGTGGGCCAGGTTTTGCAGGGGTTCGATTTCCCAGGTGGTCGCATCACCGTCGATTTGGGCAATGACTTTGGGGGATAACACGAAGAAGCCGCCATTGAACGCGCCGCCGTCACCAGGTGGTTTTTCGGCAAAACCCAGCACTTGGTTGCCTTCCGTCGTCAGCGCACCGTAGCGGCCCGGCGGGGTGATGGAGGTGATGGTGGCTTGTTTGCCGTGCGCTTTGTGGAAGGCCAGCTGCGCGGTGATGTCGATGTCAGACACGCCGTCGCCATATGTGAAGCAAAAGGCTTCTTCGTCTTTCAAATACTCAGCCACGCGGCGCAGACGACCGCCTGTCATGGTGCTTTCGCCGGTGTCCACCAGGGTGACTTTCCACGGCTCGGCCGAGCGTTGGTGGACTTCCATCTTGTTTTCCACCATGTCAAAGGTCACGTCGGAGGTATGCAAAAAGTAGTTCGCAAAATACTCTTTGATGACGTAGCCTTTGTAGCCGCAGCAGATCACAAAGTCGTTGATGCCGTGCGCTGAGTAGGTTTTCATGATGTGCCACAAAATGGGCTTGCCACCAATCTCAATCATCGGTTTCGGACGGGTTGTGGACTCTTCGCTGATGCGTGTGCCTAATCCACCGGCAAGTATGACTGCTTTCATAAAAGTTATTGTAACTTGGTCAATAATGGTGCTATGGCGAGAGAAAACCAAACTATTCCTTCAGATTCAGGCGCGGCTACTTTGCTGGCTACCGTGCCGTGGCAGCATGAGAAAGCTATTCCATTGCTCAAAAACGTGCTGCGCTTGACCGCGCCGAATCCGGGCATGATGACGGGGCCGGGGACGAACAGCTACATCATTGGCACAATGGACACGGGCTACATCGTGGTTGATCCGGGTCCCAACGATGCTGCGCATATTCAGCGCTTGTTTGAGGCGACGCAGGGTGATATCCGGATGATCGTCTGCACACACTCACATTCGGACCACTCGCCGGGAGCCAAGCCTTTGCAAGCGCTGTGCTCTTCAAATCCGCAGATTTATGGTCTACCCAGTGGCGTGCATGCCAGTAGCAATTCATACTTTTTGCCTGATAAATCGCTACAAAATAAAGAGCTGCTCAGGCTTGTATCACGCCGGCTAGAGGCTAATTTAGAGGTCGAATTTACCACGACGATTGAAGTTATTTTTACGCCAGGCCATGCGGAAAACCATGTTTGCCTGGCCTTGGTGGAAGACGGCTTGCTGCTCAGTGGCGACCACATTTTGAACGGCAGCACCACGGTGATTAACCCACCCGATGGGCATATGGGCGACTATTTGAATTCGCTAGACCAGCTGACTGAGCTGTGTCGAAAATATGACATCCAGCAGATTTTGCCCGCGCACGGCTACGTGTTAGACCATGCAGTGCGGGTCATCGCGCACCTCAAAGCACACCGATTAGGTCGCGAGGAAAAAATTGCCGGTGTCATGCAAGCCCATCCAACCGGCACCTTGGACGACTGGGTGGCAAAAGCGTACGATGATGTTCCCCCTCATTTGTGGCCGGTGGCGAAACGCTCGCTGTTGGCGCATGTGGAGCATATTAGGATGAATAACTTAGGAGAAAACCATGAAAGCTGACAACATTCTGCAAACCATTGGCAACACGCCGCATGTCCGCATCAACCGCCTGTTTGGTGCGGGTCACAACGTGTGGATCAAGTCCGAGCGCAGCAACCCGGGTGGTTCGATCAAAGACCGTATTGCGTTGTCCATGGTTGAAGCGGCTGAGAAAAGCGGCGAGTTGAAGGCGGGTTCCACCATCATCGAGCCAACATCGGGCAACACCGGCGTCGGGCTGGCCATGGTGGCGGCGGTCAAAGGTTACAAGTTGATTTTGGTCATGCCTGACAGCATGTCGGTCGAACGCCGCCGCTTGATGCTGGCTTATGGTGCGAGTTTTGACCTGACACCGCGCGAAAAGGGCATGAAAGGTGCGATTGCGCGGGCGCAAGAGCTGGCTGCAGCGACGCCAAATGCATGGATTCCGCAGCAGTTTGAAAACCAGGCCAATATTGACGTGCATGTGCAGACCACCGCGCAAGAGATTTTGGCGGATTTTCCGAATGGCATTGACGCACTCATCACCGGCGTGGGAACCGGTGGGCATATCACCGGCTGTGCGTTAGTCTTAAAAGCCAAATGGCCGAATTTGAAGGTTTATGCCGTGGAACCAGCGGCTTCGCCCGTGATTTCAGGTGGTGCACCGGCACCGCACCCGATCCAGGGCATTGGTGCAGGATTTATCCCTAAAAACTTGCATATAGACTTGCTGGACGGCGTGATTCAGGTCGAAGCCGAACCCGCTCGCGAAATGGCGCGTCGTTGCGCTGCTGAAGAGGGCATCTTGGTCGGAATTTCATCAGGTGCCACTTTGGCCGCCATTGCCCAAAAGCTGCCGGATTTGCCGGCTGGTGCCACCGTGCTGGGCTTTAACTACGACACGGGTGAGCGCTATTTGTCGATTGAAGGCTTCTTGCCGACATAATTGGCGTTGTTTTTATCGCTTTTTTTCGCTTAAATTTTAATTGCCGTCTTGCTTGATAACCACAAGCCAAAGACTTAGCCACATGATCCGACTCACAGAAATAAAACTTCCTCTCGATCTTCCAGGAAGCAAGCAGCCTGACACCGCCATCGCAGAGGTGGTGGTGCGAATTTTGGGCATTCAAGCCGACGAGCTGCAATCCGTCAATATTTTTAAACTCAGCTTTGACGCCCGCAAGGCGGAGTTGCTGCAGGTGTATATCGTCGATGTGGCTTTAAGTAACGACGCATTAGAAGCTGAAGTGCTGCAGCGGTTTGACAACAACCCGCATGTGCGACCTACGCCAGACATGGCTTATAAGCCGGTTGCTACAGCGCCCGCGCACCTCAAATCGCGTCCCGTCGTCGTCGGTTTTGGCCCCTGCGGCATTTTTGCGGCCCTGGTATTGGCGCAAATGGGTTTCAAGCCGATTGTGCTGGAGCGCGGCAAAAAAGTGCGGGAACGCACCAAAGACACGTGGAATTTATGGCGCAAGAACCAGCTGCATCCTGAAAGCAATGTGCAGTTTGGCGAAGGCGGTGCGGGTACGTTTTCAGACGGCAAGCTCTACAGCCAGATCAAAGACCCGCGTTATCTGGGACGCAAGGTGATGCAAGAGTTTGTCAAAGCCGGTGCGCCTGAAGAGATTTTGGTCGATGCGCACCCACACATCGGCACGTTCAAGCTGGTCAAGGTGGTGGAGCACCTGCGGGAGCAAATCATCGCTTTGGGTGGTGAGGTGCGGTTTGAGCAGCGGGTGACGGATGTGAAGATCGAAAACGGTCAGCTACAAGGTTTGACGGTGTTGGATGTTGTCACGCAGCAAAGCTACGAGCTTCCTACACAACAAGCCGTGCTGGCGCTGGGCCACAGCGCGCGCGACACCTTTGAAATGCTGCACGAGCGTGGTGTTTACGTAGAAGCCAAACCTTTCTCGATCGGTTTTCGCATCGAACACCCACAAAGCCTGATAGACCGAGCCCGCTGGGGCCGCCACACTGGACATCCGCTTTTAGGTGCGGCCGATTACAAATTGGTGCATCACGCCAAAAATGGCCGTGCCGTCTACAGCTTTTGCATGTGCCCAGGTGGCACGGTGGTGGCGGCGACCAGCGAAGTTGGGCGCGTCGTCACCAACGGCATGAGCCAGTATTCACGCAACGAACGCAACGCGAACGCCGGCATCGTGGTCGGCATCACGCCGCAGGACTACCGGCAGGACGGCTTGCAACAAGGTGAGGTCAATCCGCTCGACGGCATGGCCTTCCAGCGCCACTGGGAGTCGCGCGCCTTCGAACTCGGCGGCGGCGGCTACGTCGCGCCGGTGCAACTGGTCGGCGA
>JAYUCJ010000303.1:0-6058 GCA_043740415.1 Polaromonas sp.
TTCGTGCCAAAACAGTTTCTATCAACCATCTCGAATACGACTGGTCTCTTAACGACAGCGGTCGTTAAGTTCCTATTTTTAACGATACTGGCAAGTGAAGCTGCTTTTGCCGCAGATTTAAGCCCGTTCTCTACAACTACAAACGCCACGCCCCCCGCGCCGTGGCATGTGCTGGGTTTGACCGGCCGCTACAGCAAGCCAGTGACGCAGTTTGACGTGACCGAGCTGGACAACAAAAAAGTGCTGCGCGTACGGACCGACAAATCCTACGGCAATTTGGTACATGCGTGGCAAGGCAAAGCCAGCATGCTGTCGTTCAAATGGCGCTTAGACGAGCCTTTGCTAGAGGCCAATTTGAAGGCAAAAAACACCGACGATGCGGCGCTCAAAGTCTGCGTGAGTTTTGACATGCCCCTGGAAAAAGTACCCTTAACCGACCGCGCCAAACTCAAAATGGCCCAGTTTTTGAGCCAAGACCACCTGCCCACGGCGACTGTTTGCTACGTGTGGGCGCATGCCGAGCCCGTGGGTGCTGACTTTGACAACCCCTTCTCGGGCCGCGTGCATTACATCGTACTGAACTCGGGCGAAGCGCAGCTCAAAACTTGGCAATCGCACCAGCGCAGCATCAGTGCAGATTTTTTGAAAGCTTTTGGCAATGAAACCAATGTTGTGCCGCCAGTCACGGCTATCATTGTGGGAGCGGACTCGGACAACACACTTGGCTCTAGCCTTGGCTATGTGGCCGATATTGTGGTGCAACCTTGAACCTCGAACTTTGAATCTGATAGCCTGCTGCAAGCGTATAACCATTTCATGAAAACACTGCTGCTCTTCAATTACGACTGGGACGCCGACGGCTTTGCGCGTATCGCCAAAGCGCGCGGTCAGACTTGGGCAAAAAGTTTTTCAGCACGTGGTTTTGACTTGTTTTCCTTCCCTAGCAACGCTCATTTGGTACTGTTTGACCTAGACCGCTTCGTCAACAAGCTCGCCAAACAAGCCAAACAAGCGGGCTGGATGGCCGTGTCGTCGCAACATGAACAATTTGGCGCCCTCGCCGCCGCCATGCTCGCTGAAAAAATGGGCTGGCCAGGCACGCCGCCTGCAGCCGTGGTCGCCTGCCAACACAAGCTGCATGCACGCCAAGTGCTGCAGCAAGTGTGCCCCGAAGCGAACGTTACCTTCCAGCGCATGCCTGCCGCCTATGGCGAACCTGTGCCCGATGGTTTGGTTTACCCCACTTTTGTCAAACCCGTCAAAGCCGCCTTTTCCGTCTTGGCCAAAATCGTCCATTCCCAAGAAGAGCTGCACCAGTTCACCCGCTTTGGCGCGTATGAGCTGTGGGTCATCAAGCGCTTGGTTGAACCGTTTGAAGGCATTGCTAAAAAGCTGCTACCTCAAGCAGGCACTGCCCACAGCATGATTTTGGAAACACCCGCCAACACAGCCACCGCGCAGCAATACAGCTTAGACGGCGTGGCTTTTCAGGGCGACATCAAGCCACTGGGCGTGGTTGATGCAGTCATGTACCCCGGCACACAAGCCTTTATGCGGTTTGACTACCCTAGCCGCTTGCCGCCAAGCATTCAAGACCGCGCCTTAAACGTGGCAACCAAGTTTTTAAACGCCGTCGACTACAGCCATGGCCTGTTCAACATGGAATTTTTTTACGACGCTGTGACTGACAAGCTCACCGTCATTGAATTCAATCCCCGCATGGCCTCGCAGTTTGCTGATTTGTACTTGCGCGTTGACGGCATTGACCTCTACGCCATGGCCTTAGAGCTGGCGCATGGGCGCGACCCATGGTTGTTGCCACGTCATTTGCCTACAGCGCAAGTGTCGACAAGCGCCGTCTACCGCGTCTTCGACAGCGCCCAGCCCACCTTGCAGCAAAGCATGCCACCCATGCCCGCGACAGACCGAACCGCTGCATTGGCATTGCGTTTCCCCGACCACCTCCTCCTTCGCTTCCCCAAAACTGGTGGCTCCACCGCGCGCGATTTCAAATGGCTGGGCAGCTACCGCTATGGCATTTTGCATTTGGGTGGACAAAGCGAGGCCGATTTAAAATCAAACTTGGAAGTAGCCAGCGAACTACTGGCTTGGCCTGCGCCACTGGCTGAAAATTACCAAACTGCAACTTTCTCGCACCGACAGGCTCAAAACGAGTCAAATACGGTTCAAAGCACGGCACAATCCGCAACACCACAAGATTTATCAAACAGGAGACTCAGCGCATGACTTTAAAAAACCTCAGCCTTATCAAAGGCTTAGCCTCATGGCTAGCCACCCTCGCACTGGTCTGCGTGGCCGGCTGCTCCACCATCAGCGCCAACACAGCGCAAAACCCGGGCGGCGCGTACACACCAGTCAACGCGCATGAGCAAGACGGCCAAAGCCGCCTGATGCTCAAAGGCCATGACGTCGTCTCCTACTTCACCCAAAACAAACACGCCATGGGCAAGCCAGAGTTCCGCAGCGTGCATGAAGCCATCACCTTCCAATTCGCCACGGCCGAGCACAAAGCCCTGTTCGACAAAGAACCCGCCAAATACCTGCCCCAATACGGCGGCTACTGCGCTGACGGCATTTTGTACGGCATCCCATGGGGTGGCGACGCAGATACTTGGACCCTGAAAGACGGCAAGCTCTACATCTTCGGCGGCCAAGCGTCCAAAGACGCGTGGGAGCTGAACCTGCATGACAACTACAAAACAGCAGACAAAATGTGGAACAATGAAATCAAAGGCTCAAACAGCTTCTACCAGCGCTTCAAACGGCTGGCCTTCAAAGTGCCGTACTACAACTCTGGCAGCGAGCTGGCTGCCTTGGTGGCAGCGAAAAAGGCGGGGAAATAGTTGTAACGGTATTGCAAAGTAACAATACCGCCCATAGCGTAACAATAAGTTGACTTGCGCTCTTATTGAACAAGAGACGATATAGTGCAGTGAAATATCTGATTTCGAAACTCCTGTATCTGAATACTCCTGCATTTAATGAAATGGACATATCACCATGTTGACTAAAAAAATCCTGACGCTTTTGGCCGCAGCCAGCCTGACCTGTCTGACCGCAGCCAATGCCTGGGCGCAAACAGCAGTCGTGGGCAGCACGACTAGCACCACTTCAGGCAGCCGATTGCCAGGCGACGCCTTGGTGTCCCGCTACACCCTACTAGCAGGATCTAAAACCAATGCGCAATCTCTGGTAACCGGGCTTCGCACCGGCTCCGTTGTGACGCTGGCCGCGACTGGCAGCGCACCTGCGGTCAGCTTTACGCCCGCCACACAAAAAATGGGCTACGGCAACATCAAAATTGCCCTGGCGTTGGCTAAAACCGCACTCGCCAAGCAGGGCATCACCAATCCCACACCTGCACAACTTGCCGCCGCGCTGAATGGCGGCAGCATCACACTGACCAACGGAACCGTGGTGACCCTGGCTGGGGTGCTGACACAACGCAACGCAGACATGGGTTGGGGCAAAATTGCACAAACCATGGACGTGAAACTGGGCACAGTCGTTAGCGCCTCTGAAACCAGCAAGGCAAGCAAAGAAGACAAAAACGATGCTCTCAAAAGCGACGACCTAACCAAGGCTGAAAACGCCAAAAACCAAAGTTCTACCAGCGACAGCGCATCCAGCAACGGCAAAGGCAGCAGCTCATCCAGCAGCAACAGTAGTGGTGGCGGAAGCAGCAACGGCGGCGGCAGTAAAAGCAACGCTGGGGGTAGCGGCGGCGGCGGCAATGGTGGTGGCAACAGCGGCAACAGCGGCGGTGGCGGCGGCGGCGGAAAAAAATAATGCAGCGATAGATATTTACTGTTAGATTATTTCAAATCAAAAAAACAACCCGCGCAGGCAATGAGCTTGCAGCGGGTTTTCTTTTGTTTTGCCTGCTCTCTCGCACTCTTCAGGCCGGCAGGATGTTCTGGTTGACGCGGAACAGGTTGTCCGGGTCGTAGCTGCGTTTCACCTGGGCCAGGCGATCGTAGCTGGGGCCGTAGGCGCTGCGCACACGGTCGCCCTCGTCGGCGGTGAGGAAGTTGACGTAGACGCCGGCGCTGGCAAAGGGGGCGGAGGCCTTGAAGAAGTCGCGCGCCCAGGTGATGCAGTGCTCGTCGTCGGCCGCGTCATCCCAACGGCCATGCACGTTCATCACGAACAGGGCGTCGCGGTGGGCGTAGGCGGCGGAGCTGGGCGCTGGCCGGGTGGTGGCGCCGCCGATGGCACCGAAGAAAATTTCGCACTGCGGTGACGGCAGTTTCTTGATGGCCCCGATGACGGTGTCGAACAGCCCGTCGTCCAATTGGGTGAAATTGTGCGACTTCCAATAATTGCGGGCACCGGGCGTCAGCAGCGGGTCAAAAGCCTGCTGCCAGGCCGTGTAGGGCTGGACCCCGACATGCTCGCCCAGGGCGGTGCCGAAGGTGCGCAGCGGCGCGATCAGCGGCTCGCCCTGCTTCGGCTCCCCCGCGTAGCACAGCGCCAGCGCGATGATCTCCTTGCCGTGGATCTCGGCGGGCAAGAAAGGCAGCGGCGGCGCTTGCCGCAGGACGGCCCACACCGCCAGCTCGTCGGGAGCCTGGGCGGCGAATTCGCGGTACTGCTGCAATACGGCCTTGGCCTGCTCAAACGGGTAGACAATCAGGCCGCTCAGCACGTCGGGGCCGACCGGGTGCAGCTGGAACTCAAAGCGGGTGACGACACCGAAGTTGCCACCCCCGCCGCGCAGGGCCCAAAAGAGGTCGGGGTGCTCGGTGGCGCTGGCGTGCAGCACCTCACCATCGGCGGTGACGACCTCGGCAGACTCCAGGTTGTCGATGGTCATGCCGTACTTGCGGCTGAGCCAGCCGAAACCGCCACCGAGCGTGAGGCCGGCGACACCGGTGGTGGAATTGATGCCCATCGGTGTCGCCAAACCGTGCGCCTGGGTGGCGGCGTCAAAGTCCTTCAGCGTGGCGCCGCCCTCGATGCTGATGCGGTTGGTACCGAGGTCGACCGAAGCGTCCTTCATCAGCGAGAGGTCGATAACCATGCCGTCGTCGCACATGGCATTGCCGGCAATATTGTGTCCACCGCCACGAATGGCGAGCAGGAGAGCGTTGTCCCGCGCAAAGTTCACCGCATGAACGACATCAGCCGTGGACGAGCAGCGGGCGATGAGTGCGGGGTGCTTGTCGATGGTCGCGTTCCATATCTTGCGGGCGTCGTCGTAGTCTGGGTCGGTTGGTTGCAGAAGCTCACCCTTGAAGTGCGCTTTCAAAGCCTCAATTTTCGTGTTGTCCAGCTTGGTCATGATGCTCTCCTTACGCAACTTGTGCGCCCGGCTGAAATGACAACTTGGGTCAGTTGCGACCTGATCGATCAGTCGAGGGTGATGAGTACCTCAAATACCTGCGGAACAACCCAGCGACCGAGGTACACAAACCGCTGTGCCAGCCAACCATCCACTTTTAAACTATAGCTGAAGCACCCGAAAAATGACATTGGCTGCATCACCTATATTGTGTTCTCTTGTAAACCGACCACCACCTAGTTACCCACCCAAATAATTAGCCATTCACCCAAAAACCGGCACCCCAATCAGCAACCTGTGCAAATAGGCCACAAACGCACCGTAGGCGATCAAACCGATCACCACGGTGATGAGGGTCGGCACGGTTTTACCAGCGGCGTAAACCGTGCCAGCCGCGCGGTCGCGTTTGCGGGAGGCTATGAAATCAGCCACAGCCCACGCCAAAAACGAGCCAAACAGCACCACATCGGCCCCATTCCCATTCGCCAGCAAATGCGCGACCGCCCATGTTTTCACGCCCAAAATCATGGGGTGGTGCAGTTTTGCTTTGATCGCGTTGCCCGGCACATAGGCGGCGACCAGCAAAATCATGGCAAACAGCATCAACGTGGCCGCAATGTGCCGCGTCGCCACAGGCGGCACCCACAGCACCACCGGCTGCTGCCGCGCCAGCCCGTAGCCCCAGACAATCAGCGTAAACCCGACGATGGAGCCCACAGAATACAAACCCTTCCAAGCCCCCTCGCCCCATTG
>JAYUCJ010000304.1:0-17220 GCA_043740415.1 Polaromonas sp.
GGCACGGGCGAGTTGCGCACGATCCAGTCGCGGGTGGTGTGGATGTTTTTGCCCGTGGACAAATCCATCACATTGTCTGCGCCCCAGCGGATCGCCCAAACCAACTTTTCAACTTCTTCTTCAATGCTGGAGGTGACGGCAGAGTTGCCAATGTTGGCGTTGATCTTGACGCGGAAGTTGCGTCCAATCGCTTGCGGCTCCAGCTCGGTGTGGTTGATGTTGGCGGGAATGATGGCGCGGCCACGTGCGATCTCGGAGCGCACAAATTCGGGCGTCATGATGGTTGGGAGAATCGCACCCATCGGGTTACCGCGCAGGCGGTTGTTTTTCTCGGTGTCTCCCAAATATTCGGCTGCCCAAGCGGCATTGGCATTTTCACGAATCGCCACGTATTCCATCTCGGGTGTGATGATGCCGCGCTTGGCGTAATGCATTTGGCTCACGTTCATGCCGCTCTTGGCGCGGCGCGGTGGGCGCTGCAAGGCAGCAGCTTCGCGGCGCAAGGATTCCATACGCGCCGCTTCGGGGTCGTTCGCGTCCAAGGCACGGCGCAGGCCATCGTCAATGGCTTGACGGATTCGGCCGTCGTAGGTTTCGGTGTCGGCACGCGCATTGATCCAGCTGCCGCGTACGTCTGGCAGGCCTTTGCGGACGTCAATTTTGGCAGCGAGGTCGGTGTAGGGGCCTGATGTGTCGTAAATGGTGACTTGTTCGCCATTGGTCAGCAGCACCTCGCGCATAGGCACGCGAAGATCTTTGTGCAGCTCGCCCGCGATGTGGATTTTGGTTGAAGCAGGGAAGGGCTCGCGCGTGAGGGCGAGCAGCGTAGCAAGTTTATCGGGAGCGTTCATGAAGCCATCCTTTTCAGTAATGCAGGGCGTGCCGTGGCACAAATGCTCCGAAAGGTGTGGCCAAAACCATCTGTGTGAACCGCAAAACTTGCTGCTATTTACAGCTTATTTTGCGACAGATTGATGTTGTCAGCTCTTCTTACGTCGGTACGAACCGATTCAAGTTCACGGGTTTGGTTGAAGCCATCTCAGCACCCAATCACCATGATCGAGCGCACCCCGGAGCGTTGTTAGTGTAACTCTTTTTCCCTTGACTCCAGAATCGTCGGTTTTGCTACCGGCAACATATCTGGGTAATCGCGGCTGAAATGCAGACCACGGCTTTCCTTACGGCGTAGGGCGGATTGGACGATCAAATCGGCCACTTCGACCAGATTACGCAGCTCCAGCAAGTCGCGTGTCACGTGGAAGGCCGCGTAGAACTCTTGAATTTCGGCTTTCAAGAGGTCAATGCGGTGGGCGGCACGCTCTAGGCGCTTGTTGGTGCGGACAATGCCGACGTAGTCCCACATAAAACGGCGCAGCTCGGCCCAGTTGTGGGAGACGACGACGAGTTCGTCCGGGTCGGTCACGCGGCTGTCGTCCCAAGCGGGTGGCTGGCTTGGCGCAACTTTGGCGCTGGCTTTGATCGCGCTGGCGGCTGATTTGGCAAACACCATGCATTCGACCAGCGAATTGCTGGCCAAACGGTTCGCACCATGCAGGCCGGTGTAGGTTGTTTCGCCAACGGCGAACAGGCCGGCCAGGTCGGTGTGACCTTGCAAATCCGTCATCACGCCGCCGCAGGTGTAGTGCGCGGCGGGCACGACGGGGATGGGCTCTGTGGTGATATCTATGCCCAGCTCCAAGCACTTGGCTTTGATATTGGGGAAGTGCTCTTGCAAAAACTCGGGCGATTTGTGCGAAATATCGAGCAGCACGAAATCAACGCCGTGCTTTTTCATCTCAAAGTCGATCGCGCGGGCGACCACATCGCGTGGGGCGAGCTCCAGGCGCGGGTCATGGTCGGGCATGAAGCGCTTACCAGCATATTCAGCGCCGGCAGATGCGGGCAGAAGCAAGTGCCCCCCCTCGCCGCGCACGGCTTCGGTGATCAAATAACTTTTGGCGTGTGGATGGTACAGGCAGGTGGGGTGAAACTGGATGAACTCCATATTGGCCACGCGGCAACCGGCGCGCCAAGCGGCGGCAATGCCGTCACCCGTCGCGGTATCAGGGTTGGTCGTGTACAAATAGACTTTACCTGCGCCACCCGTGGCCAGAATGGTGTGCGGGGCGGAAAAAGTCACGACTTCGTCTTTGACCTGGTCTAACACGTAAGCACCTAGGCAGCGTTTGTCAGGGCCCTTGGCGGTGATCAAATCGACCAGCATGTGCTGCTCAAACACGGTGATGTTGGGCGTCTCACGGACGCGCTGCACCAGCACTTTTTGCACGGCAGCGCCGGTGGCATCGGTCACGTGGACGATGCGGCGCTCAGAGTGGCCTCCTTCACGCGTCAGGTGGACATGGCCGTCTTCCTGGGTGAATTCCACGCCCAGTTGCTGCAGCCACTGCACGGCTTCGGGCGCGTGCTCGACCGTGAACATGGTGGCGGCTAAATCGCACAAACCGGCACCTGCCACCAAGGTGTCTTCCACATGCGATTGGATGGTATCGCCCTCGCCCATCACCGCTGCAATACCGCCCTGCGCCCAGGCGCTTGAGCCATCGCCCAACTCGTTTTTGGTGATCACGGCGACGCGGTGTGTCGGTGCCAAATGCATGGCGGCGGACAGGCCAGCCAAGCCGCTGCCGATGATGATGACGTCGAATTGTTGGGTCATAAAATAGTATGAATTACGTAGGTGTGTAGGTCAGCGTCACATAAATTGGCGCATAGGATTCGGCCTGTACGAAGTTGATCAGGCCTTCTTTGGCCAGTTCCAGCATCGCCACAAAGGTGACAACCAGGACGGGAACGCCCTTGCTGCCATCAAACAGGCGCTCAAATTCCAAGAACTTTTTGCCCTGCATGCGGCGCAAAATAATGCTCATGTACTCGCGCACTGACAGCTCTTCTTTTGAAATCGTGTGGTGCTGGATCAATTTGGCGCGTTTCAAAATATCTTGCCACGCGCTTTGCAAATCGGCAATGTCCACATCGGGAAAACGCGGCCTCAAAGATTGCTCAACGTAAATCTGCGCCTTCAGCACATCACGGCCCATTTGCGGTAGGTTGTTGATTTTGATGGACGCCAGCTTCATTTGCTCGTATTCCATCAAACGGCGCACCAGCTCAGCGCGCGGGTCTTCCGGCTCCACGCCCTCAGCCGTGCGCTTGGGCGGCAACAGCATGCGGGATTTGATTTCAATCAGCATCGCGGCCATCAGCAGGTATTCGGCGGCTAATTCGAGATTATGCTTCTTGATTTCTTCGACATAGCTCAAATACTGGCGCGTCAGCGGCGCCATGGGAATGTCCAAAATATTGAAATTTTGCCTGCGAATCAGGTACAGCAGCAAATCCAGCGGACCTTCGAAGGCTTCTAAAAAAACCTCCAAAGCGTCGGGCGGAATGTACAAATCGTTCGGCAGATTGAACAGCGGTTCGCCGTACAAGCGCGCCAAGGCGACTTGGTCGATGACCTGTGGCATGGCCAAACTTTCGGGCAATATCTCGGGCAGCAGGCTGCTTTGCTCCGTCATAAAAACTTATTTTTTGGTCTGATAAACGTAAGCTGTTTGCGCCACATTACCTTCGCTGATATCCGCTTGTGCGTTGCGGTCTATGTTTTTATCCCACAGCAAGGCGCGGCCTGCGCGCTGCTCGGCTTCCAGCGTTGGCTTGGCGGCTTTGAGCTGGTCGATGAACAAGGTGATGTCTGACTGGTAATCGGGGCGGCGGAAAAATGACATAAATGAGCTCTCGGTTCAAATTCACTAGAATGGCGGAATTCCTACCATTTTACGGGGTGTCGCACGTGTTCACTTTTCATCCATTTTCTGCCGAACTTTCGCGTTCAGTTTTCAGAAAAATTAGTGTTTTGGCGTTGTTGGCAAGTTTGACCGTCTTTTTGCCAGCTTGTGACAACCAGCGCATTGCGCAGCTGGAGGAAGGCGTGGCCTCTGAGGGCGACGTGAAAATGAAGTTTGGCGAGCCTGAAAAGGTGTGGGACGGCGAGAATGGCGCGAAAATTTTGGAATACAACCGCCAGCCCGCCGGTACGCAAAACTACATGATCACCATTGGCACAGACGGCAAAATGAGCGCCCTGCGCCAAGTGCTGACAACGCAAAATTTCGCGAAAATCACCCCCGGCATGATGATGGAAGATGTGCGCAAAATGCTGGGCAAACCCATGAAAATCACCCCGTACGAGCTGCAAATGAAGTGGCACTATGACTGGCGCTACATGGATGGCCCGAATGTGACCGACACCAAAATCTTCACCGTCGTGTTTAACCCTGATTTGAAGGTGATTTCGACCGGGTCTGTGGTTGACGCTGCAGCCATCAAAGCCATACAGTAACGGTAAGCAGGCGATAAGTTAGCGCTTACTTCACCCGCATCCCAGGCAAAGCGCCAGCCATAGGCTCCAAAACATAAATACCCGGCTGCGCTTTTTCATCCGCCGCGCTGGCGGCTAAGACCATGCCGTCGGACATGCCAAACTTCATTTTTCGCGGCGCCAGGTTGGTCACCATCACCGTGTGTTTACCAATCAAATCGGCTGGTGCGTAGCTGCTGGCGATGCCGCTGAAGACATTCCGCGTCTTCGGCTGCCCCGCGTCGTCCACCTCGCCTACATCCAGCGTCAGGCGCAGCAGCTTGGTGCTGCCTTCCACCGCTTCGCAGTTGACGATTTTGGCGATGCGCAGGTCGATTTTGGCGAAATCGTCGATGGTGATGGTTTCTGAAGATGCTTCAGGGGTGGTTTTTACTACTGATTTGATAGCAGTATTGGCAATTAATACGCCGGCTAGAGGTATATTTGGCGCTTCAAAAAGGGCATCTAGCTGTTTAATATCAACGCGCTGCATCAAATGGGCGTAATCGCCTATGACATGACCAGCTCCGAGTTGCTTGGCAGCATCTTCGGTCGTGAAAGGTGCCGTCTTCAAAAACTGTTCAACACCAGTGGCGAGCTGCGGCAAAACAGGTTTGAGATAAATCGTGAGCAATCTGAAAGCTTCGATACAAACCGTGCAGACGTCGTGCAAACGGCCTTCCATACCTTCTTTCTTAGCCAATTCCCACGGTTTATTAGCGTCAACATAAGCGTTTACCTTGTCTGCCAAGAGCATGGTTTCACGCAGTGCTTTGCCGAAATCACGACTTTCATAAAGCGCTTCCATGCTATCTTTTTGAGAGCTAATCAGGCTTATTAATTGCCGGCCATCGTCAGAAATAACACCTAATTTATGGTCAAACTTCTTTGCCAAAAAGCCTGCGGCACGGCTGGCGATGTTGATGTATTTGCCAATCAAGTCACTATTCACCCGCGCCATAAAGTCATCGGCTCTGAAATCAAGGTCTTCATTACGAGCACTCAATTTCGCTGCCAAGTAGTAACGCAACCACTCAGGATTCATCCCCAAACTCAAATACTTGAGCGGATCTAACCCTGTCCCTCGGCTTTTACTCATCTTTTCACCGTTCACGGTCAAATGACCATGAACGAACACATTAGTCGGTGTTTTTCGACCACTGAAGTGCAGCATTGCAGGGAAAAACAGGGTGTGGAAGCTGATGATGTCTTTGCCTATAAAGTGATATTGCTCCAATGCGGGGTTGGCCATGTAGGCGTCGTAGCTTGGGCTATGCGGGTCAATGGCAGCGCGCTTGTCCAACAGGTTTTTTAAGGAAGCTAAATAGCCTACGGGTGCATCCAGCCAGACGTAGAAGTATTTACCCGGAGCGTCTGGAATTTCGATGCCAAAGTACGGAGCGTCTCGGCTAATATCCCAGTCATTCAAGCCTTCGCTGGAACTTCCGTCAATGTTGGTGCGCACTGAGAACCATTCTTTTACTTTGTTGGCCACTTCCGGTTGAAGTTTGCCATCCTGTGTCCATTTTTCTAAAAACTCTACGCTGCGTGGGTCTGACAATGCAAAAAAATAATGTTCAGAGCTTTTCATTACCGGCGTGGCGCCACTGAACGTGGAGTAGGGATTAATCAAATCGGTGGGCGCATAAACCGCACCACAAACTTCACAGTTGTCGCCATATTGATCTTTGGCACCGCACTTTGGGCATTCGCCTTTGATAAAACGGTCAGCTAAGAAAATACCTTTCTCAGGGTCAAAAAACTGTTCTACGCTTTTACTTTTAATCAGACCCGCTTTTTTCAAATCGAGGTAGATTTGCTGAGCTAACGCATGGTTTTCTGGCGCATCCGTGCGGTGCCAGTTGTCAAAGTTGATGTGAAAACCGTCTAAGTATTGTTTGCGTCCTGCCGCAATCTCGCTCACATAGGCTTGGGGGGTGATGCCTTTGTTTTGTGCAGCAATCATGACCGCGGTGCCGTGTGCATCATCGGCGCACACAAAATTCACAGCATTACCCTGCATCCTTTGATACCGCACCCAAATATCAGCCTGGATGTATTCCATGATGTGGCCGATGTGGAAATTGCCGTTGGCGTACGGCAGTGCGGTGGTGATGAAAAGTTGGCGTTGGGCGGTCATGACGATCTTTGGAAATCTTAGCGATTGGTTTTATAGGGTAAACAGCTATTTTATGAGTTGTCGTTACACTTCTACCCTGTTTTGTCTATTTGCTGCAGTTTTTGCATCAATAATCCTCTTCTAGTCCATTTCTTTTTTTACTGAACTTCTCTTATGGCCACCCAAGAACAACTTCTGCAAGCCCTGCAAACCGCTTTACAAACAGTAATAGACCCGAATACGGGGCGCGATTTCGTCACCAGCAAAGCGCTTAAAAACCTGACTATGACAGACGGCGATGTCGCTTTTGACGTGGAGCTGGGCTACCCCGCCAAAAGCCAAATGGCGGGTTTTCGCAAAGCGCTGATCGCAGCGGCCAAGGGCGTGGCTGGCGTGCAAAACGTGTCGGTCAACATCACCAGCAAAATCACCGCGCATGCGGTGCAGCGCGGTGTGGCGTTGCTGCCGAATGTGAAAAATATCGTCGCCGTGGCTTCAGGCAAGGGCGGCGTGGGCAAAAGCACGACGGCTGTGAACTTGGCTTTGGCATTGGCGGCTGAAGGCGCGTCCGTCGGTTTGCTGGACGCCGACATTTATGGCCCTAGCTTGCCGATGATGATGGGTATTACCGGTAAACCGGAGAGTTTGGATGGCACCAACATGGAGCCGCTGGAAAACTACGGCGTGCAAGTCATGTCTATCGGCTTTTTGGTGGCGCAAGACGAGGCCATGATTTGGCGCGGTCCGATGGCAACGCAGGCGCTGGAACAGCTGCTGCGCCAAACCAATTGGAAAGATCTGGATTATTTGATCGTCGATATGCCGCCTGGCACAGGCGACATTCAGCTCACCTTGTCACAACGCGTGCCGATGACAGGCGCGGTGGTGGTGACAACGCCGCAAGACATTGCCCTGTTGGATGCGAAAAAAGGCATCAAAATGTTTGAAAAAGTCGGTGTGCCGATTTTGGGCATTGTGGAAAACATGGCCGTGCATGTATGTACGAATTGCGGCCATACCGAGCATATTTTTGGCGCTGACGGTGGCAAAAAGATGGCGGCCGACTACAAAATGGCTTACCTAGGTGCTTTACCTCTGAATATGCAAATTCGACTACAAGCTGACAACGGAAAACCTACGGTAGTGAGCGACCCTGATGGCGAGATCGCCGGCATCTACAAAGCGGTGGCACGCCAAGTGGCGGTGTCGATTGCGGCGAAGAACAAAGATTTTTCGAGCAAGTTTCCGAGCATCAAGATTTCTAAAGATACGTAAATAGAGATACGTAAATAGAGATTCGACAAAGCCATTGCCATGAACCTGCTTGCCTCGCTGCGCTACCTTGTCGCTTTAGATGAGCACAAGCATTTTGGCAGAGCAGCGCTGGCTTGCCATATCACGCAACCAGCGCTGTCCAATGCGCTGCGGGCGCTGGAGCAGGAGTTTGGCACCACCATCATCAACCGTGGGCGGGTGTTTGTCGGCTTGACGCCTGAGGGTGAGCGTGTGCTGGCCACCGCGCAGCGCATGATGCATGAGCGGGAGCTGCTGCAGCAAGATTTACGCAGTGTGGCAAACAAACCCGTCGGAAATATCGTTATCGGCGCTGTGCCCACGGCGGTGCCCATTGCGGCTCGCTTTGCCGCGATGCTGCAAGCACAGCACCCAGGCATCATGCCAACGGTGCTGTCCATGTCGTCAGACGAGATCGAAAACGGCTTAGAAAAGTTGTCATTGGATGTGGCTTTGGGCTACACGGATAGGCTGCAATACAAAGCTTTGCGCTTACGCAGCTTGGCGCAGTACACCGAACATTATTTTTTGGTGAAAAAATCAGCCCAGCCAGATGCACGCAACCGACTGAAAATTGGTGCCAAAATAACTTGGCAACAAGCCAGCAACCTGCCGCTGTGTTTGCTAACGCCTGACATGCATAACCGCACGATTGTGGATGCCGCGTTTGCGCAAGCTGGCGTGACCGCGAAACCCATCATAGAAACCAATTCGCTGCTGACGCTGGCTTTGTCGGTTGTCGCGGGTGAAGTTTGCAGCATCTTGCCAGGCGCCATGTTGGATACTGTGCGCGGCTATGCCGAGCTGGAAGCGCTGCCGCTAGAAAGCCCCCTGGTGGCGACACCCATTGGTTTTATGATGCCGCAAAGTCTGCGTACCTCACACACCCAACAAGCGGCGATGGCACTGGCGCAAGACGAAATTTGGCTTAAACACGCTGCGGAGCATAGCGGTTTGCTGAAAAGTTGAGGATTCAATCAGCTCAGCATTTCAAATGCTGCAGTGCATCATTTATTTTTTGAATGAATGCATGTTTCGATTCAATTTGACCCGCACGGCCATTGCGCCCACACTCAAGTGAATTAGCAACCAAATATCGTATTACAAATTGTATGACAGCCGCACTTCCAGTTATGAACTCAGTCAATTCCGTCGTTCTAGCCACCCCAGACCAGCTGCGCGAACGTATTCGCCAGAAAAGCAAGCTCAAAGGCCGACAGGCCGATGATATTTCCCGCGCTGAGGTGGTGGCGCTGCTTGGGGCGCGACCAGCAGAGGGCTACCGACGCGATTTATTGATTGAAAACCTGCATTTGCTCAACGACACCTACCGCTGCCTGCATGAGCGACATCTGGTCGCCTTGGCCAAAGAGATGAACATCCCTATGGCCGAGGTGTACGAGGTGGCCACGTTTTATCACCACTTTGAAGTCGTCAAAGGCGTGAAGGACGGAGAAATGACGGTGGATGGCACCGCACCCGCACTGACCATCCGCGTTTGCGACGGCTTGTCTTGCGAGCTCGCAGGGGCGCAAGATTTACTCAAACGCTTGGCGGCTATTTTGGGCAACCCAGACATGCGGGTGATTCCTGCGCCCTGCCTAGGCCGCTGCGAACAAGCGCCTGTGGTGGCTGTGCATCAACGCAACGTGCCCTACGCCACGCTGGAGAGCGTTAAAAATGAAGCAAATAACAATGTAGCCGGCGTTTTTATTGCCAAAGGTGCTATTAATTTTATAACAAGTGAATTGACTGAAAAAAGTATTTCACCGCACCCAGAGCATGCCTCAGCACGCCTTCCGCCAGCCTACACCGATTTCGCCACCTATCTGGCGCATGGCGGTTACGCGCTGCCAAGCAAGCTTGCCAACGATATGGCGAACGGCAGCTTGGACGTAGAGCCCATCCTCAAAGCGATGGAAGACTCTGGCCTGCGTGGCTTGGGCGGCGCAGGCTTTCCTGCGGGACGCAAATGGCGCATCGTGCGCGACCAGCCCGCCCCCAAGCTGATGGCGGTCAACATTGACGAAGGCGAGCCGGGTACTTTTAAAGACCGCACCTATCTAGAACGCGACCCGCATCGGTTTTTAGAAGGCTTGCTGGTCGCCGCCATGGTGGTGGGCATCGACGCCTGCTACATCTACCTGCGGGATGAATACCACGATTGCCGACGCTTGCTGACGGCTGAATTGGCTAAATTGCAAGCCAACCCACCAGCGGCTTTGGTGGGCAAGTTGCCCCTGATCGAGCTGCGCCGAGGTGCGGGTGCATACATCTGCGGTGAAGAATCCGCCATGATTGAGAGTATTGAAGGCAAACGCGGCGAACCGCGCATGCGTCCGCCCTACATCGCCCAAGTCGGTTTGTTTGGCCGCCCGACGCTGGAGCACAATTTTGAAACCCTGTACTGGGTGCGCGACATTGTGCAGCTGGGGCCGCAATGGTTCAGCAGTTTTGGCCGCAATGGCCGCAAAGGTTTGCGCAGCTTCAGCGTGAGCGGCCGCGTCAAGCACCCGGGCGTGAAATTGGCGCCTGCGGGCATCACCCTGCTGGAGTTGGTTGACGAGTATTGCGGGGGCATGTTGGATGGCCATGAACTTTACGCCTACCTGCCTGGTGGTGCATCAGGTGGCATTTTCCCCGCCAGCCATGCCAATGTGCCTTTGGACTTTGACACACTGCAGCCGCTGGGCGGCTTCATCGGCTCTGCCGCGGTGATTGTGCTGAGTCAACATGACAGCGCACGTGACGCCGCCTTGAACATGATGCGCTTCTTTGCGCACGAAAGCTGCGGCCAATGCACGCCCTGCCGCGTCGGCACCGTGAAAGCGGCACGTTTGATGGAGGCCCAGGTGTGGGACAACGACACCTTAGAAGACTTGAACGTGGTGATGACCGATGCCTCGATTTGCGGCCTCGGCCAAGCGGCACCCAACCCGGTGCGCTGCGTTCAAAAATACTTCCCCCATGAAATCAGCCAAACTCAAGCAGGAGCAGCACAATGAACGCGCCCACCAAATTAACAGAGTTGATGCCAGCCTTGGTTGACTTCAAACTCGACGGCGTAGCGATGCAAGCCTTTGAAGGCGAAACCATCATTGATGCAGCCAAACGCCACGACATTGATATTCCCCATCTTTGCTACAAAGAAGGTTACAGAGCCGATGGCAACTGCCGCGCCTGTGTGGTTGAAATCAACGGCGAGCGCACCCTTGCACCGAGCTGCTGCCGCAATGTGACAGCGGGCATGGACGTCAAATCGACCAGCGAGCGTGCCGTGAAAAGCCAGAAGATGGTACTGGAAATGTTGCTCAGCGACATGCCGGACACGGGCTATAAGTGGAATGAAAAAGATGAATCGCAACAACACGGTGAACTGAGCGACTGGGCAGCACGCATGGATGTGTCGGTGCGTCCAGAGCTGAAAGCCTTGCGCCGCGAGCAACCGAAATCAGACTACTCCCACCCCGCCATGGCGGTGAACTTGGATGCCTGCATCCAATGCAACCGCTGCGTGCGCGCCTGCCGTGAAGAGCAGGTGAATGACGTGATTGGCTACGCGATGCGCGGCTCGCACAGCGAGATTGTTTTTGATATTGGCGACAAAATGGGCGAAAGCACCTGTGTGGCTTGCGGCGAATGCGTGCAAGCCTGCCCGACGGGCGCGCTGATGCCAAAAACCCAAGTCGGCTCACAAATTGTTGATAAAAAAGTCGATTCGGTCTGCCCGTTCTGCGGCGTCGGTTGCTTGCTGACCTACAACGTCAAAGACAACAAAATCGTGAGTGTGGATGGCCGCGATGGCCCGGCGAACCACAACCGGCTGTGCGTCAAAGGCCGCTTTGGCTTTGACTACGCACACCATGACCAGCGTTTGACTGTGCCTTTGATTCGTAAAGAAGGTGTAGCAAAAGACGAATTGATCACCCACAATCCCGCAGACTGGCGCGAAGTCTTCCGCGAAGCCACGTGGGAAGAGGCTTTGGCCTACACATCGGGCAAGCTGGTGGGTTTGCGCGACACCTATGGCAAGAAATCGCTGGCTGGTTTTGGCTCGGCCAAAGGCAGCAACGAAGAGGCGTATTTGTTCCAAAAACTGGTGCGTACCGGTTTTGGCAGCAACAATGTGGACCACTGCACGCGGCTGTGCCATGCCTCTAGCGTGGCGGCACTTTTAGAAGGTGTGGGCTCTGGTGCGGTGAGCAACCAGGTCAGTGATGTCGAACACGCTGGGCTGATTTTGGTGATCGGCTCCAACCCTACTTCCAACCACCCTGTGGCGGCTACGTGGATGAAAAACGCCGCTAAAAACGGCACCAAAATCGTTTTAGCTGATCCGCGCCGTACTGACATCAGCACCCATGCCTGGCGCACGATGCAATTCAAACCCGACACAGACGTGGCGATGCTGAACGCCTTGATCCATACCGTGATTGAAGAAGGCTTAACGGACGAAGAATTCATCCGCACCCGCGCCAGCAACTTTGAAGCGCTGCGTGAGAATGTCAAAGGTTACAGCCCCGAGGCCATGGCCCCGATTTGCGGCGTGCCGGCCGAGACACTGCGCGAAGTGGCGCGCGAGTTTGCCAAAGCCAAAGGTGCAATGATTTTATGGGGCATGGGCATCAGCCAGCACATCCACGGCACCGACAATGCGCGCTGTTTGATTGCCTTGGTCACGGTGACGGGGCAGATTGGCAAACCCGGCTCTGGCTTGCACCCGCTGCGCGGGCAAAACAATGTGCAGGGCGCCAGCGATGCGGGATTGATTCCGATGATGTTCCCCAATTACCAGCGCGTCACCGACAAGGGTGTGCATGCGTGGTTTGAAGATTTTTGGCAAACCAAACTGGATGACCAACCGGGCTACACCGTGGTGGAAATCATGCACAAGGCACTTGCGCCTGATAGCGACCCACACAAGGTGCGCGGCATGTACATCATGGGTGAAAACCCCGCGATGAGTGACCCTGATTTGAACCATGCCCGCCATGCTTTGGCATCGTTAGACCATTTGGTGGTGCAAGACATTTTCATGACCGAAACCGCTTGGTTGGCCGATGTGGTGCTGCCCGCAACGGCGTGGCCGGAAAAAACAGGCACGGTGAGCAACACCGACCGCATGGTGCAAATGGGCAAACAAGCCATCACCCCACCGGGCGATGCCAAGCCCGATTTGTGGATCATCCAGCAAATTGCCAAACGCATGGGGTTGAGTTGGAACTATGCTGGTGAGCATTCAGGCGTGGCAGAAGTGTATGAAGAAATGCGTCAAGCGATGCATGCGGCCATTGCTGGCATCACTTGGGAGCGACTGGAGCGCGAATCCAGCGTGACCTACCCTTGCCTAAGCGCTGAAGACCCTGGCCAACCCACCGTGTTTATCGACACTTTCCCAACCGCCGATGGGCGTGTGCAGCTTGTGCCTGCAGATATCATTCCAGCGGATGAACGGCCTGATGCGCAATATCCCTTTGTACTGATCACCGGCCGCCAGTTAGAGCATTGGCATACCGGCAGCATGACGCGTCGCGCTTCGGTGCTGGATGCTTTAGAGCCTATCGCGACTGCGTCGCTGTGCGGGGCAGACATGACAGCCATGGGCTTGAACGCGGGCGATGTCATCACCGTCAAATCACGCCGAGGTGAAGTGGTGATTCACATCCGTCGTGATGATGGTACACCGCGCGGAGCCGTGTTTATCCCGTTCGCCTACTACGAAGCGGCGGCGAATATGATGACGAATGCCGCACTTGACCCTGTGGGCAAAATTCCCGAGTTCAAATATTGCGCTGTTTCTGTTACCAAAGGTGGCAAAGCAGCACTTAAGACGGGGTATTGAAGTATTCAGTTACTGAACTGGCTGAAATACCCTGAATTAAATAGCTGGGGGAAGACTTTGAACGATATCATCACTACCTATGTCTTCCCCACGCCCCACTTTAAGAGTTTCAGTCATCATGCGCCGCGAACCTATCGTCGGCGCGATGAGCCGCTGGCAGTCGCATCGTTGGGTGTTGGAGCAAGTCGTTTTGAACGAAGAAGTTGTTCAAAAGGATAGTTCGCAAGCCGGTTTCAGCGATAAAAAATCGCAATTATTATCAAAGAATGAAAACACTGAGCGATGGCTGCATAGCGGCTACTGCGCAGAATTATTCACAGATGATGCCGAAGGGTATTACCTGAATGTGACGACTGATGCGCCCTGCTGGTTTGTGCTGTGGCGCATGGAAGAAGAAGCAGGAATCTCCGATGAGCCCATCGCCAAACCCGAAATGGTGAGCATGAGCTACCATGACGCTGGCCGCTGGCTGGATGCACAAGAAACCGTGGAACAAGTGCCACTACCGCCTGAAGTTGTCGTTTGGCTAAAAGCCTTTGTGGACCAACACCACGTCATTGAACTCAAAAAGCGTAAACGACCTGATAGTTTCAAACGTTTAGAGGACAGATTTGGCAATCCTGTCTCAATCTCTACTGAAAAGGACAAGGGTGGCGGCTTACCCAGAGGTAATAACCATGGCTGACAGCAAAAATGAAGGCTCAAAAGAGGGGTTTTTGGGGCGCTGGTCGCAACGTAAGCAAGATATTCGGGCCGGCAAGCCTTTGACAGAGCCTGAAATTACGACCAAGCCCGTTGCACTAGCCGACAAATCTTCAGACCCATCTTCTGCCCCATCTTCAGAAAAAACAGCTGTTGCGGAAAAACCTGAAATTCCTCTGCCAACGATGGCAGATGTGCATGAATTGACAGCTGAATCCGATTTTTCACCCTTTGTCGCCAAAAACGTATCGCCTGAGGTGCGCAATTCGGCCATGAAGAAGCTGTTTACCGACCCGCACTACAACGTGATGGATAGGCTGGACATCTACATTGATGATTATTCCAAGCCAGACCCGATTCCTGAATCTATGCTGCGGCAAATGGTCAGCGCCAAGTTTTTGAATTTATTCAAAGCTGAAGAAGAGGCCGAAGCTGCCGCTGAAAAAGCTGCTTTAGACGCAAAAACGGCGCAAACAGCAACATTAATAGAGGCTCCCATAGGGGATGACGCCCATACCGTAAGCATACAATCTGTGGCACAGTCGGGTACAAAGAATTTACCCCCACAAACGACACCCATATCGACACCTATTTCCGGACCTAACGATGACCACTCTGATTTGCGATTGCAGCAAAACCATGCCGCTGGACCCCACAAGCTTGGGCGCGGCGCTGAATGAAAATTTAACCCTCCACACCACCCTGTGCCGCCGCGAGGCTGGTAGTTTCCAGCAAGCCATTCAATCTGGCGAAGACGTTGTCGTCGCTTGCACCCAAGAAAAGCGCTTGTTCACCGAGCTAGCCGAGCAAACGGTGGGTGCCAGCTCGCCGATTCGCTTTGTCAACATTCGTGAAATGGGCGGCTGGAGCAAAGACGCCAGCAAAGCCAGCCCGAAAATAGCAGCGCTTTTAGCCGTTGCACATTTGGCTGAGCCTGAGCCAGTTTCAACCGTAACCTACAAAAGCGCCGGGCGCGTGTTGATCATCGGTGAATTGGCTGCGGCAGAACGTGCTGCTGGTCTGCTGGGCGATGAGTTGGACATCAGCATTTTCACCCAAGGAACGAAAAACGCTAGCAACTTATTGGCCATGAACTTGTTAGCGATGCAAGAGCGCCAATACCCCGTTTTAGGCGGGAAAATTGAATCTCTTTCTGGCTGGCTTGGCGCTTTTGAGCTCAAGTGGTTGCGCAATAACCCCATCGATTTAGACGTTTGCACGCGCTGCAACGCTTGCGTCACCGCCTGCCCGGAAGACGCGATTGGTTTGGACTACCAAGTGGATATGTCGCTGTGCACATCGCACCGCAGCTGCGTCAAAGCCTGCCAGGTGGCGGGCGCGATTGACTTTAACCGTGAGTTCGAGATCTCATCGGATAAGTTTGATTTGATTTTGGACTTGCGAACAGCAGAGGCAATGACAGCCGCAACTGGCTTCACGCAGCATGCACCGCCACAAGGCTATTTCCGTTGGGATGGTGTTGATCCAAAACCATTGATGAGTTTGCGAGGTTTGGTCGGCGAGTTTGAGAAGCCAAAATTCTTCAACTACAAGCAAAAGCTCTGTGCCCACAGTCGCAATGAAAAAGTCGGCTGCAATGCCTGTATCGACGTGTGCTCGGCCAAGGCGATTAGCAGCGAAAAAGACCGCCAACAGATCAAAGTCAACCCCAATTTATGCGTCGGCTGCGGTTCATGCACCACCGTGTGCCCAAGTGGCGCGTTGACGTTTGCGTACCCACGGGCGAGCGAGCAAGGCGTCAAACTCAAAACCATGCTGAGCACCTATGCCCGCACTGGTGGCAAAAATGCGGCCGTTTTGCTGCATAGCCAAGAAGCGGGTTCAAAGTTGCTGAATGCTCTAGGTCGCTCGGCACAAATCCACAAAACGACCCAAGGCGTGCCAGCGCGTGTTTTGCCTGTGAGCTTGTGGCACACATCGTCCGTGGGTTTGGATGTGTGGCTGACCGCGATTGCCTACGGCGCCTCCCAAGTTTGGGTACTGCTGACCGATGAAGAGGCGCCGCAATACCGCGTGGCTTTGACTGAACAAATGGCTGTGGCGCAGTCTATTTTGACGGGACTGGGCTATACAGGAGAGCATTTCCGGCTTATCGAAGCCAAGGATGTTCAAGATATAGCAGCTGTTGATACAGCCTTGCAAGCTCCGAGCGCCCAAGTCGTGAGTCGTAATGCCGGCTTCGCTATTCAAGCCGACAAACGCGCCACCATGGAACTGGCGCTAGACCATTTGGTTGAATTTGCACCTGCTAATTTTACAAAACCAGCGGTGATAGCGATGCCAGCCAAAGGCTCTCCTCTCGGAGCCATCGTCATCAACAAAGATGCCTGCACCATGTGCCTGAGCTGCGTGAACGCTTGCCCAGCCAGTGCTTTGCAAGACAATGTGGACTCGCCGCAACTAAAACTGGTTGAGAAAAACTGCGTTCAATGTGGCCTGTGTGCAAAAACATGCCCTGAAAACGCCATCACTTTGGTGCCACAGCTGAATTTAGCGCCATCACGAAAAGACCCTGTGGTGATCAACGAGATGAAACCCTATTCATGCATTCGATGCAGCAAACCCTTTGGCACGCTCAAAGCGATTGAAGCCATGGTCGGTAAGTTGTCAGGGCACAGCATGTTTCAGGGTGCTGCCGCTGAACGCCTCAAAATGTGCAGCGATTGCCGTGTCATCGACATGTATTCGACCACCAACGAGTCTAAAATCACGGACATCTGAACATGGCAACAAACAATGATTCCCTACTCGCTGCACAGCTTACCAACACACTTGATGAAGAAACCGCTAGATCAGAGCTGTATGGGATACTAGCCAGTGTATTATACGCCTCACCTGCTATTGAATTAATAGCACAAATAC
>JAYUCJ010000305.1:0-6045 GCA_043740415.1 Polaromonas sp.
GACATGCTCTACGCCCGTGAAGCGGCCAAAAAAGCGGTGGTCAAGGTCAAAGAACTCCCTGCTATTTTGACGATTGACGAGGCCATGGCGGCCAAAAGCTTCATCATGCCGCCTAAAGGGATTACACGCGGCACACCGGCTGAAGCCATCAAATCTGCCCCGCACAGTTTCAAAGGCCAAACCACCTGCGGTCAGCAAGAGCAGTTTTATCTGGAAGGTCAAATCACCTACGCCGTGCCACGTGAAGATGGCCAACTGACGCTGTACGTATCAACCCAGCACCCAGACGGCAACCAGCGCGAAGCCGCCGCCGCCTTGAACCTGACGACGAATGACGTCGAAGTGATCTGCCGCCGCATGGGCGGCGCGTTTGGCGGCAAAGAGGGCAATGCCAGCATCTTCTCGCAAAGTGCAGCATTGGCGGCCTTCAAGTTGCAAAAACCGGTAAAACTGCGTGTCAACCGTGACGACGACATGATGATCACCGGCAAGCGGCATGATTTCCGCGCTGATTACGAGGTCGGATTCGACGATGCAGGTCGTATTTTGGGTGTCGACGTCGTTTTAGCGTCGCGCTGCGGCTACAGCACCGACTTTTCTGGCCCGGTGAACGACCGCGCCGTGCTGCACATCGACAACTGCTACTACCTGCCGAATTTGTCCATCATCAGCCACCGCTGCAAAACCAATATGCAAAGCGCCACCGCATTTCGCGGTTTTGGCGGCCCACAGGGCATGTTTGCGATTGAGACCGTGATCGAGCAAATAGCCCAAAAACTGGGCAAAGACCCGCTGGACGTGCGCAAAGTCAATTTGTACAAAGACGAGGCAGTTTCCGGCGATGTGGCCACCATCACCACCCAATACGGCCAGCAGATTGAAGACTGGATTGGCGACAAGGTGATGGCGCAGGTGGAAGTGGAATCCGACTACAGCCAGCGCAGAGCAGGCATTGCCAGCTACAACAAGGCTAGCAAGTACAAAAAGAAGGGTATCGCACTCGTGCCGCTGAAATTCGGCATCAGTTTCACCGCCACCATGTTGAACCAAGGCGGCGCGCTCTTAAACATCTACATGGACGGCTCGGTCAGTGTCAACCACGGCGGCACCGAGATGGGTCAGGGCCTGAACACCAAAATGGCGCAGGTCGCGGCCGATGGTTTGGGCATTCCGGTCAGCTTCGTTCGCGTGATGGGCACGGACACCCAAAAAGTGCCGAATGCTTCGGCTACGGCAGCGTCCAGCGGTGCGGACATCAACGGCGCAGCGGTCAACAACGCCTGCGACCAGATGCGCGTGCGATTGGCTGCGGTGGCGGCACGGATGCTGAACTGTGATGCGGCTGCGGTTGTATTTGCTAACGGCAAAGCATTCGCTGGCAAAGCATCCGTTCGTCCTGAGCCTGTCGAAGGGCTCGTGAAGACTTCGACAGGCTCAGTCCGAACGGATATAGGCTCAGTCAGAACAGAAATCGATTGGGCGAGCTTGGTCAAACAAGCCTGGCTAGACCGCGTCGGCCTGTCGGTGACCGGTTTTTACATGACCCCTGACATCAAATACGACTTTGCCACCCTGAACGGCAAGGCGTTTTACTACTTCTGCTACGGCGCCGCGGTGACTGAGGTTGAAATCGACACCCGCACCGGCGAGTGGTGGCTGCAAAAGGTCGATATCGTGCACGATGTGGGTAAATCCATCAACCCTGCGATTGATCTGGGCCAGATTGAAGGCGCCTACGTGCAAGGCATGGGCTGGCTGACGATGGAAGAGTGCATTTGGGACATGAAGAAGAATGCTGAAGGTATGGGACGCGGTAAATTGTTGACCCACGGCCCCAGCACCTACAAAATCCCGGTAGCGAGCGACATCCCCGAGCACTTCAAGGTCAGCTTGTTTAACGGCGAAAACGTCAAACCGACCCCGTTCAAGAGCAAAGCCGTGGGCGAGCCGCCGTTGATGCTGGCTTTGAGCGCGTATTTTGCGATTCGCGACGCCGTCAGCGCCTCGGCAGACCACAAAGTCCCCGTTTTCATGGACGCACCGGCCACGCCAGAGCGGATTTTGATGGCTTGTGAAGCCCTGAAAACGTCGAAATAATCAGCTGACTGAAATAATCCCGTTCGCCCTGAGCCTGTCGAAGGGTTTTGAAGGCTTCGACAAGCTCAGCTCGAACGGATTTTTCAGCATAACTAGGAAAAAAGTGGACTTTACAGCCGAATTTCAACAACGTTTGGCCAGTGAAGACGCCGTAGTTGTCTCAATTGAGTCCACCCAAGGCTCCGTCCCGCGCGAGGCGGGGACGTGGATGGCGGTGTTTGCGAACGAACTGATTGGCACGATAGGCGGCGGGCATGTGGAATTTGAGGCGATTGCTGCTGCTCGCTTGCTTTTAGCCAATCAAAACGCTACAGAACCGACGTCAAAACGCTACGTTCTCGGCCCCAGCCTAGGTCAATGCTGCGGTGGCGTGATGGTATTACACTATGAAAAATATAGCATTTTAGGCAATAAATACGCCGGCTACAGCCAAAAAATGCCTCTAAATTCGATATTTAACTCAATTCCAGCTCCAAAACGCCAAAACGTCGCCCTTTTCGGCGGTGGCCACGTCGGCAAAGCCATCGTCCATATCCTCAGCACCCTGCCCATGCAGGTCATGTGGATCGACAGCCGCGATGAAATCTTCCCTGCAGAATTGCCCAATAACGTCGTTTGTGAACATTCCGACCCCGTGCAAGCCGCCGTTAACGACCTCTCTGTCATCCCAGCAGGCAGCCACGTCCTCATCATGAGCTTCAACCACGCCGAAGACCTAGGCATCGTGGCCGCCTGCCTGCTACGTCAGCGGGAGAGGGCGGATTTACCTTTCATCGGCCTCATCGGCAGCAAAACCAAATGGGCGACGTTTCGGCATCGGCTGGAAGACCGTGGCTTTTCAGAGACTGAATTGGCAAACGTTACCTGTCCGATTGGGGTCAAAGGCATCAAAGGCAAAGAGCCCGAGGTGATTGCGGTTGCGGTGGCGGCGCAGTTGTTGCAACACAAACTGTGAATCATGGTTTACAATTAACCCATGTTTGAAATCCTACAAAGCGAAACTTTTAAGCGCTGGCATTCAGGACTCAAAGATCGACAAGCTATTTTGCGCATCAATGCGCGGCTTGAAAGGGTGCTTGATGGCAACTTTGGCGATGTCAAAGCATTGCGTGCTGGCATCAGTGAGCTACGAATCGACTACGGCCCGGGCTACCGTGTGTATTTCTTGAAGCAGGGCGCGGTGGTCATAGTTTTGCTGGCTGGCGGCAACAAAAGCACGCAAGACAGCGATATTGAACGTGCCATCTTGCTGGCAAAAGAGTGGAAGGAATAATCATGGCGGAAAAATTCACCCGTTGGGATGCGGCAGATGACCTTAAAACCGATGAGGACATCACTGCTTATTTTCAAATTTGCATGGAAGAAGACCCTGGCGACGGCAGTTTGGTACGCCGTGCGCTTGGTTCCATCGCCCGTTCGCGCAGCATGAGCCAGCTTGCACGCGACACAGGCTTGGCGCGTGAAGGCTTGTACAAAGCGCTGTCCAACGAAGGCAACCCCGAGTTTGCTACCGTCATGAAGGTCATCAAGGCCTTGGGGCTCAAGTTGTCAGTGCAACCTGCGCACGTTTGAGTTCCGTATGATTCCCGTCAATGACAAAATACAGGCTATAAAAGGCCTCTAGCCGGCGTATTTATTGCCTAAGATGCTATCAAAATATAACAAACACCCTCACTTTAACGATCAAAAATGTCCCCAGAAGAACTC
Organism: Polaromonas sp.; assembly: GCA_043740415.1. GTDB lineage: Bacteria > Pseudomonadota > Gammaproteobacteria > Burkholderiales > Burkholderiaceae_C > Aalborgiella. Next base: position 3,805 of record JAYUCJ010000305.1, read on the forward strand.
AAACGCATCGCCACCCAAACACTCGCACACTACGAAGGCAGCGCCGAAGCGTTCTGGCAGGGCACCAAAGACCATGATGTCAGCCAAAACATAGCGGCGCTGTTGCACTACATTGACGTGCCCGCACCGTTTGAACTGCTCGATTTCGGCTGCGGGCCGGGGCGGGATCTGAAAACTTTCAAAGCGCTGGGACACAACCCCATCGGGCTGGAAGGGGCTGCGGCTTTGGCGGCGATGGCGCGGGCGAACAGTGGCTGCGAGGTGTGGGAGCAGAATTTTTTAGAACTCGATCTGCCAAAAGAGAAATTCGACGGCATTTTTGCCAATGCGGTGCTGTTTCACCTACCCAGTGCCGCCTTAGCCAGCGTTTTGACACAGCTTTTTGAGACACTCAAACCCGGCGGCGTGCTGTTTTGCTCAAATCCACGTGGCACCGGCCAGGAAGGCTGGCAGGGTGAGCGTTATGGTGCGTATCACGACCTGGCAACGTGGCGCGGCTATATGGCAGAAGCGGGCTTTACCGAATTAACCCATTACTACCGACCAGCTGGGCTGCCGTTGGCGCAGCAGCCTTGGCTGGCCAGTGTCTGGCGACGGCCAGCGGTTTGACCTAATCAGCCGGGTTAATAAGCAAGTTAGTCAGCCAGCGTGTTCCTCGCCAACACGGTGTCGCTGCTCATGCTCTCTAGCAAAGCCATGTGTGCAATAGCGTCTCGACCCAGCACCAGCCGCACATCTGAATTGGCGGATAAAGTAGGGGTGAGCACCGCCACGGCATGGCCTTTTAACGCATCTTTTAAGTTCGCAGCGGTTTTCTCAAAACCAGCACGGTAGTGGATTTTGGTTTCCAGTTGCTTATAAGGCAGCTCATTGCTCAAGCGGCTGACGCTGATGCCCTGCAGGTTCAGCACATTGCTGATGCGTTTGGCCATACCGGTGACGCCATTGCCGTTCGCCACCTCAATTCGGGAGTTTTTACCGACGGTGACTCGCATCGGCAGACTCGGCAGCATTTTCGGTAATACACTCGGCAGTACGGTCGCCAGCACTTCTACTGCAGCGCTCGCAAACTCGGGTTTTGTATTCTTCATACCAGCCAAAACCGTGGCGTTAGGCTGTTTTAGCCTCAATTCATAGACGTAAGGCACAATTTGCACCAATTCTTTGCTTGCTTGGGGTTCAATGCGCTCAGCAACCTGTTCCAGCGGTGGGCTGATGATGGCCAGCCCTTGGGTTCGGGTTTCGATCGGGGCGGCTGCAGCAAGCGCCGAGGCAGCTTCAACGGCAACCGGCTCACTTGGTTTGGCGACCTGCTGGTCAGCCGGGGCTGCTTGCACCAGGGGTAAAGTCAAAGGTATGATTTCTTGCGGCAGTTGTGCGGCGGGTTCTGCGGCGGGTTGTACCAGCGCCAGTTGCACCGTGACACGGTTTCCTAGCCGAGCCAGTGCGATATTGACCGCATTCAGGTTGTTGCGAGCGCGCTCATTGCCCGCGTCCAGCGCGATGGCACGTTGCAAAGTTCGCTCGGCGGCTTCAAAATTGCTTTGCAAGTAATAAACATAGCCCAGGTTGTTATACGGGTGCGCAACTTCTGGGAAGTCAGCCACAATTTGAATCAACAAGGCTTTGGCCGCGTCCAGCTTGCCTTGTGTCGCATCCAAAGCCGCCAAGGCATTGCGCGCGTCCAGCTGCTGGCCATCCAGCGTGATAGACGCTTCATAAGCCGAACGGGCAAAGTCAAGGTTGCCGCGCTCCGAGTGGTATTTACCCAGCTGGTAAAAAGTGGCTGCGGATTGATTCGCCGAATGGCTCACCCGCATCACCGGCTGTATCGCCAGCTGCGGGGTCTCTGCCACGGTCACAGGTGTGGCAGTCGGCGCTGCGGTAGATTTAGACGCAGCCAGGTCATCTTTAGCATGCGGCGGGGTCATACAGGCTTGCAACAGGCAAGCACCCATGGCAACAACAATCGGACGAAGTACAAACATGATGATTCTCCTTTTATAGCTAAGTTAACCGCCACCCATCCTGGGCAAGAGCACACGTGAAATCTGCAAAAATGCTGGTCCCATCAACACGACCAGCAAGGCCGGGAAAATGAAAAAAATCAAAGGAAACAAGAGCTTCAGTGCAATTTTGGCGGCCGTTTCTTCGGCGCGTTGGCGGCGTTTGGTGCGCAGCTGTTCCGATTGCACCCGCAGTGACGCGGCGATGCTGGTGCCAAAGCGTTCAGATTGAATC
>JAYUCJ010000306.1:0-6034 GCA_043740415.1 Polaromonas sp.
AATTACTTGAGCACGGCAGAAGATAGGCAGGTGGCAGCAGACTCGTTGCGCGTCACGCGGAAAATCGTGGCGCAAAGTGCGTTGGCAAAATACCAACCCGAAGAGTTCAAGCCTGGCATCCAGTACCAAACGGACGAAGAACTGGCTAAATTGGCGGGTGATATTGCCACAACCATTTTCCACCCCGTCGGGACGGCCAAAATGGGCGTGCAGCAAGATGCCATGGCGGTGGTAGATTCCCGCTTAAAAGTTCATGGCATTGCCGGTTTGCGTGTCGTCGATGCCAGTGTGATGCCTCTCATCACCAGTGGCAATACCAACTCCCCAACCTTGATGCTGGCCGAAAAAGCCGCAGAGTGGATCGCTCAAGATGCCCAAAGTCGTTAATTGCGACTTCTGAGTGTCCAAAACAGTCGAAAAGCAGCCAAAGCGCGGGAAACTCCTAATACGAACTGCCTGCTGTAGCGGTTAAATTACTGCCATCGTTAGCGGGTAAGCGCCAACACAATTGGTCAACTTACAGCCGCTACCACGAGGAGAGCAGGGGACAGTTAAAAAGCACCTAGACACTAAAATCTTAGAAGTTCTAGGGCATCAAAAAGCACCGGCAGCGCCGGTGCTTTTTTTTGCCTGCACAATACCCGCTATGGAATTATTTATCGTAACTGCAGCCTCGCTGCTGGCTGGCTTTGTTGATGCTGTTGTCGGCGGTGGTGGCTTGATTTTGGTGCCGGCTTTGTTTGCCGTTTACCCCACGGCGATGCCCGCAACCTTGCTGGGCACGAACAAGGGCGCCTCCGTCTGGGGCTCCGCCTTTGCGGCGTGGCAGTACAGCCGCCGTGTCGAGATTCGCTGGCGTGTGGTGTTGCCTGGCATCGCGTTGGCGTTCTCGGGTTCTTTGCTGGGTGCCTGGCTCATCACCATTGTTTCGCCAGATTTTTTGCGTAAAGGTCTGCCCGTTATCTTGTTGGGCATACTGCTGTACACACTGGCTAAAAAAGACTTGGGGCATAAACATGAACCACGTTTTAGCGGCAGCTTGGAAATGTGGGCAACGGCTATTGTCGGCTTGGTGATCGGGTTTTATGACGGGTTTTTTGGCCCTGGCACGGGCAGTTTTTTGGTGTTTATTTTTGTGCGTTGGCTGGGATATGACTTCTTGAACGCGTCGGTATCCGCCAAATTGATCAACACCACGTCAAACTTTGCCGCGTTGCTGTTGTTTGTGTCCAAAGGCTATGTCTGGTGGCATTTGGCATTGCCCATGGCCATGGCCAATGTGGTTGGGAGTTTATGGGGCGCACGCCTGGCGATGAAGCATGGTTCGGGTTTTGTGCGGGTGATATTTATCGTGGTCGTCAGTGCGCTGATTTGCAAGACCAGCTACGATGCCTATTTCAAAAATATGCTATAAAATATATAGCGGCATAGGCGATTAATACGCCGGCTACAGTCAGTTTTTCTTGATTTCTGAGGGCTTTGACGTCAGGTTTGATTTGCTTGCAGTGGTCACTACGACGTTTGGATTGGACGCAACCACGGGAGCCTCCATCACGGCTTGCAGTGTCGGAACCAAAGGAACATCCGTCGCTATTCTGGGTTTGCCAATCGGTGCGCCACCTTTGCCGCTTTGCAACGAGGCCATGTCTTCCAAGCTGGGGTATTGGTTCAGCAGCCAGTAGTCAAAAATACGCCGCGTGATGGGGGCTGCACTGTCCGAGCCAAAACCAGCGTTTTCAACCACGATGGCTAGCGCAATCTTTGGCTCATCCGCTGGTGCAAAGGCGATGTACAAGGCATGGTCGCGTTGGTGTTCATCAATGCGGCGTGCGTCGTATTTTTCATTTTTACCAATACCAACCGCCTGCGCCGTGCCCGTTTTGCCACCGCTGACATAGCCAGCGCCCGCAAAAGAGCGCACGGAGGTGCCTTCTTTGGTGACGCCGACCATCGCATTTCGGATGACGGCGACGTTTTCAGGCGAAAAACCAAGGTTTTCAGGTGCAGTGGATGCGATGGCCTGCTTGGTACGCGTGACAGCGTCTTGTGTTGCAATCACGATTTTGGGTTTGTATTTCAAACCGCCATTGGCTAAAGTCGCTGTGGCTTGGGCGAGTTGCAACATGGTGAAGTTGTTGTAACCTTGGCCGATACCCAATGAAATGGTCTCGCCGGCGTACCATTTTTTCTGCTCTGGGCGCTTGTAGGCGTTGCGTTTCCAGTCGGTACTGGGCAGCACGCCGCGCACTTCACCATTGACGTCAATACCTGTGATCTGTCCGAAACCCAGCGGTTTCATGAAGTCATGCATGGCATCGACACCCATCTCATTGGCCAAGGAGTAGTAATACACATTGCTTGATTTGACGATGCTGCGGTACATATCCACCGCACCCAAGCCGCCATCGCCATGGCTTCTGAAAGTATGGCCGCCGAATGTCCAGGATCCGGCATCGTTGGTGATGGCGCTGGCAGAGCGTTTGCCGCTTTGCAAGGCCGCCATCGCCATGAAGGGTTTGTAGGTCGAGCCAGGCGGGTAGGTGCCGCGTAAAGCCCGATTCAGCAGCGGTTTGTCTATCGATTCACTGAGTTCTTTCCAGCTCTCAGAATCGATGCCTTCCACAAACAAATTGGGGTCAAACGTGGGCTTGCTGACAAAAGCTAAAACTTCGCCCGATTTGGGGTCCAGCGCCACAACCGCACCACGCCTATCGCCAAACATGTCTTCAATCAGCTTTTGCAGCTTCATGTCGATGGACAGCATGATGGTGTCGCCAGGCGTGGCAGGGCTGCTGGCCAGTTTGCGCACAGCACGTCCGCCGGCAGAGGTCTCTAGGTCTTCGACGCCCGTGATGCCATGCAGTTTTTTCTCAAAGCTTTGCTCGACGCCGAGTTTGCCCATGTAATCGGTGCCGCGGTAGTTGCCGTCGTCCTCGGATTCTTCCAGCTTTTCCTTGTCAGCCTGGTTGATGCGCCCGATATAGCCAATCACATGGCTCGCAGTTTCACCGTAGGGATAATTGCGATACAGGCGTGCTTTGACTTCCACGCCAGGAAACCGGAAACGCTGCGCAGAGAATTTGGCCACTTCTTCATCCGTCAAACGGGTACGCAGCGGCAAAGAGTCTAAACCTTTGGACTCTTCCAGCAGTTTTTTGAGCCGTTTTTTATCGCGCGGGTGGACCTCTATCAAACGCGATAAATCTTCAATGACTTGGTCCAAATTAGCCACTTTAGAGGGGGTGATCTCTAAGGTGTAAGCGGAATAATTGGTCGCAACCACAACGCCATTTCTGTCCAAGATCAAACCGCGGTTCGGCACCACTGGCACGGCCGTGATGCGGTTGTTGTCTGCCTGCTCTAGCAAGTCGTCATGTCTGAAGACTTGCAAATAGACGAGCCTAGAAGCGAGCAAGCTGAATGCCAGGCAAACCAACAAACCAGCCACCAACACGCGGCTGCGAAAGCGTGATAAATCAGCTTGGACGTTTCTTAATTCAGACATGGCATGGTTTTACGCACATTTGGCGGGTGCTAGAGCGGCCGGTGCGCATCACGGTCGGGTGCGCGCCGCTGCGGCGCAAACAGCACAACACTCGCAATGGGCCACAGCAAGGCTTCAAGCAAAGGTGCAATTGCCAACGAAGAGCCTGGAAACACACCGCCAGCGATGAGTCTCACAATCAATTCAAGTGCGTGCGACAGCGCAAACAAAGGGAGAATTTGGACAGCTTGTGAAAAGACGTTATACCAGACCAAACGCCGGTGGATGGTCAGTGCCAAAAAGCTCAACACGGTATATGCCAACGCATGCTGACCCAGCATGGATGCTTGTTGCACATCGAGGAGCAAGCCCATGAAAAAAGCCGAAATCATGCCAAATCGGTGTGGTTGATGGATGCTCCAAAACACCAGCACCAAAGCGACGACATCTGGCATCCAAGGCGTTCGGCCAAACGGCAGCATGTTGAAAAGCAGAGCTGCAAACAAACTGCCCCACATAAAAATGGCGTTGACGGGAAGCAGCAGTTGCTGGCCACGCGGCATGATCATTTTTTAGCCCCCCGTTTGCTGGTGGGTAACGCTGTTTCTTCCATGGGTCGCGGTGCATCCACTTTGGTCAAAGGGTTCAAAATCATCACATGCTTGGCTCCCAAAACATTGGCTTTAGGGGTGCACAGTATTTTTGCAAAACCGGAATCTGCGCGGCGTTCAACTTTTTCAATTTTTGCAACCAACAGTCCGGCTGGGTAAACGCCATCCACGCCGCTGGTGGTCAGCACATCACCCGCCAGCACATCCGCATTGCCCGAGATAAAACGCAATTCAAGCACATCGCCACTGGCCGAAGGGTTGCCGTAGGCGACGCTGCGCACGCCAGTGCGCGTGTTCAGCACAGGCGTTGTTTGCTCGCGGTCGATGATCATGGCGACTTCGCTGGTCAAAGGAAAGACGCGAACAACCTGCCCTAAAACCCCCAGCTCATCAATCACAGGTGAACCCAGTTGAACCGCATGCACACTGCCCCGGTTGACGATGATTTTGCGCGAATAGGGGTCCGCTGCATCGTATAAAACCTCAGCCGCTTGTGCAGGCGTTGTCAGCGTTTCTTTCAAACTCAGCAGTTGGCGCAAGCGTGTGTTTTCCAGCGACAAAGTTTCTACCTGGTTGGCGCGTTGGGACAGCAAGAGCAATTTTTTATGCGCTTCCTGCTCTGACAGTTTGACGCTGTTGAGCGTATCAACATATTTGAAACTGTCTTGTACGGCATCTACCGGTTTGAGGACGACGCTCGCGATGGGATTCAGTACCGTAGCCAAGCTGGCGCGAACAATTTTGCCAAACTCAAAACGTTTGTCGGCCACCATCAAAAACAGTGCCAGCGCGCTGAGCAAGAGAAGTTTAGAGAGTGAGGTTGGCCCTTGTTTGAAAAAGGGCGGCGGTGTTCTGTCGAGCGAACCGTATCGCATAGGGTTGGCTTACGTGTGCATTTAGGTGGGCATCATTCCGAAGTGAAGATGCTTCCTAGACGATCCATGCGATCCAAGGCAATACCGCAACCACGCACCACACACGTCAACGGGTCTTCGGCCACAAACACCGGCAAACCAGTTTCTTCTGACAACAAGCGGTTCAAATCACGCAACAACGCACCACCACCGGTCAGCATCATGCCGCGTTCGGCAATGTCGGCACCCAATTCAGGTGGCGTTTGTTCCAGCGCGTTTTTGACGGCAGAGACGATGTTGTTCAGCGGGTCGGTCAGCGCTTCCAGCACTTCATTGCTGGAGATGGTGAAGCTGCGCGGCACGCCTTCGGCCAAATTGCGGCCACGGACTTCCATTTCGCGTACTTCGCTGCCAGGAAAGGCCGAACCGATGGTTTTTTTGATGTTTTCTGCGGTGGGCTCACCGATCAGCATGCCGTAGTTGCGGCGGATGTAGTTGATGATGGCCTCGTCGAACTTGTCGCCGCCGACGCGCACCGAGCCTTTGTAGACCATGCCGCCGAGCGAGATGACGCCCACCTCGGTCGTGCCGCCGCCGATGTCCACCACCATCGAGCCGCTGGCTTCGCTGACCGGCAAGCCGGCACCGATCGCGGCGGCCATCGGCTCCTCGATCAGGTACACGTCGCTCGCGCCCGCGCCGAGCGCCGATTCGCGGATCGCGCGGCGCTCGACCTGGGTCGAGCCGCAGGGCACGCAGATGATGATGCGCGGGCTGGGCCGCAAGATGCCCCGCGGGTGGACCATCTTGATGAACTGCTTGAGCATCTGCTCGGTGACCGTGAAGTCGGCGATGACGCCGTCTTTCATCGGCCGGATCGCGCTGATGTTGCCGGGCGTGCGGCCGAGCATCTGCTTGGCCGACAGACCGACCTGCTGAATCACTTTCTTGCCGTTGGGGCCGCCTTCGTGGCGGATGGCAACGACGGAAGGCTCGTCGAGCACGATGCCCTTGCCACGCACATAGATCAGCGTGTTGGCGGTACCGAGGTCGATCGCGAGGTCCGTCGAGAAGTAGCGACGAAA
>JAYUCJ010000307.1:0-17060 GCA_043740415.1 Polaromonas sp.
ATTTTCCGCCTGGAAGGCCCCACTGGCATCCGCCTCAAGCTGCGCGATTTGAACCAGGCGCGTGAAGTGGCGGCTGAATTGAGCCGCACATTGACCGGCAACTTGCTGATTCGCGACTGGACGCGCCAAAACCGTACTTGGTTTGCCGCAGTGCAGCTTGAAAAACGCATGATGTTCATCATCCTCACGCTGATCGTGGCCGTGGCGGCGTTCAACCTGGTGAGCACGCTGGTCATGACGGTGACCGACAAGCGCGCCGACATCGCCATTTTGCGCACGCTGGGTGCCAGCCCGAAAAGCATCATGGGCATTTTTGTGGTGCAGGGCGCGACGGTGGGGGTGATTGGCACGCTGTCCGGCCTGCTGCTGGGGCTGGGCATCGCCTTCAATATCGACGTGATCGTGCCCTTCATCGAGCGCCTGTTCAACGCCAGCTTTTTGCCGAAAGACATCTACCTCTTGAGCGGCATGCCCAGCGAGCCGCAGATGAGCGACATCATGCCGATCGCCGTCATTTCCCTCATCATGGCCTTTGCCGCCACGCTGTACCCGAGCTGGCGCGCCAGCCGCATCAACCCGGCGGAGGCGCTTAGATATGAATAACACCATCAACCCCGTTCGCCCTGAGCTTGTCGAAGGGTTCAAGAAGGCTTCGACAGGCTCAGCCCGAACGGAAATCGTTTTATCCGCCACCAACCTGGGCAAACGCTTCGTTGAAGGCCCGCTGGACGTGACCGTGTTGCAAGGCGTGGATCTGCAGGTTCATGCGGGTGAGATTTTGGCGATTGTGGGGGCGTCTGGCTCGGGTAAAAGCACGCTGTTGCACCTGCTGGGCGGGCTGGATTCACCGACGACGGGGTCGGTCAAGCTGAAAGGGCACAAACTCGCCAGTTTGAACGAAGCGGAGATCGGCAACCTGCGCAACCAGCACCTGGGTTTTGTCTACCAGTTTCACCATTTGCTGGCTGAATTCAGCGCGCAGGACAATGTCGCCATGCCACTGTGGATTCGGCGTCTGACCGGCGAATTATCAGTCTCTGCTGCTATCAAAATATTATCAGAAGTAGGCCTAAAAGACCGCGTGCATCACCGCCCCGCAGAACTCTCGGGCGGTGAACGCCAGCGCGTCGCCATCGCCCGCGCTTTGGTCACCCAACCGGCCTGTGTGCTGGCGGATGAGCCGACAGGCAATCTGGACCGCAACACCGCCAACGCCGTGTTCGATTTGATGATCAACCTCGCCAAAACGAATGGCACCGCCTTTGTGGTGGTGACGCATGACGAAACGCTGGCGGCGCGGTGTGACCGGCAGTTGCGGCTAGTCGGTGGGGTTTTGCAGGGTTGAGAGACTAAAGCTCTTTGCCAGTTTGCTCTGTGTACAGCTTTTGAATTTTTTGAAACCAACCTCTTTGAATGTGATTTGCAAGTGGATTGCTGTCAATTACTTTCTCAAGAGCTTTCACGAAGGCTTTTCTCGTTGCGAAAACAGGATACTCAGTCCTTGTTGACATCCAATTTCCAGGTCGAATAGCATACGGACTATCTTGCTTAATTTGAATTTTTACGGTGGTTCGTTTTGAAGCAGAACAAATTTCCCATACCTTTTTAAGCCAGATTTTTTCGATAATGATTCCCGTCTCGTTTTCTTTGTATTTAAAAATGAGATAGTCTGCATCGAGGCGATAGGGCGATGTTGTCAGCGACGTGCAATAAGCAATGAAATTTGCTACATCAAAATTGGGATCTTTTTTAAAGCACTTAACCTCAAGTAACCCATCATGGTCATTGTCTGGATTCATTAGAAAATCAGGAAATTTTTGAGTATTCGGTAACAACCGATACGCGATTCCTTTCTCATCCATAAATGACTGCAACCACTCTTGAATGACATTTCCGACAATACTACTGTCATTCACACGGGTTTTTACCCCATTCAACTCAAAATTTGTTTCACCTGTTGCACCAACAATTCCGGAAGCAATCAACGCGTCATACAGTTTTTTTGCACTCATTTAATCATCACTTCAATAACCTCAAAGCAACCGCTTTAATCACAGGCGGCATAACTGTATTTCCTATTAAATCAAACGCTTTAGCATATTCGTGTTCGCCAAGCTTGTACGTATCAGGAAAGCCCGAAAACCGCAACCCTTCGCAAACAGTGATCGGCCGAACTCCCAATTGCGTTACCACGCCAATTTTCCCTGCTTCTGTAGCCACTATCGTCGGAGCTACATCGTTCGGATCAATGATTTTGGCAAGAGGGAACGATAGCTTGCCCGCAACGATGTTGTAGCCTTTCTCAGCCCCAGAGTGAGGGACACGCTTAGTGATGCCCTCAATAACAACTCGTTTTTTGGGATGTTCGAACTTCAAATAACCCTTCGCTGTCAGGTCATTTAAATTCGCCTCAAGCTTAGGATGATTATGAAAAGACTGAATTTCCTCTAAAGTTAACGGCATCCCATCCATCCAATCAATGCCTTTAGCTTCAGCCCATTTTTTATATCTGCGCTTTTTTAGAATTTGTTCTAATATTTTTTTCTGTTCGGCATTAACCGCGCCTTTGCTTTGCAAATCCCAACTGTGAATATTGTTACCGCCACCGCGTTTGTCTTTTATTGATTTACCAATCAATTCATCTGCAGAAAACTTACTAGAAAGTAGCTTTGTAAATGCTGTTTGTTTTACAGGTGCAGTTTGCTCAATGCAATCCCCCGCAGTCTTGAAAAAATGGTCAAATTTTTTGAGATTTGGACGATGCTTTTTATGTCCGACAATATAAATTCTTTTGCGCTTTTGAGGTACGCCAAAATCTGAAGAATCCAAAATTTCCCACGAAACCTTGTAATTCAACTCCTCAAGTTTGGCAATAATTACAGCTAAGGTTTTGCCTTTGTCATGCGTGGCTAATCCGTCAACGTTTTCCAATAAAAAGCCTTGCGGGTTTTTGATTTTTAAAATTTGATGGATTGTAAAAAACAAGCCACCACGCTCATCTAAAAAACCATTTCGCTTGCCCGCAGAGCTAAAAGGCTGGCAAGGAAAACCTGCGAGGAGGTAGTCGAATTTTGGAATACTTAGCGGGTCAATTTGCGTGATGTCGCCGTGTATATCGGCTTCTTGAAAATTATCTTTATAGACAGATACCGCAAACTCTTTGATTTCGCTAGTAAAAACGCACTCAGGTTGAAAATTTTTCTCTATACAAGCTTGTGCAAATCCTAAACGCGTTCCGCCAAGGCCTGCAAAAAGATCAATGTAACGAATGACAGTACTTTTATCTGAAGCATCCGACACATTTGCTTCACCTGATAAGTCTGCCACTTGGTTTTCAGTTTTATACATGTCAATTGCGTATGTGAATAAGTCCAAGTCACGTTTCATAAATCTTCCGATCAAAAATATACTGATAATTTGTACAGTATATATTTAATCTCAAAAGATGTCCAGATTCAATTTGAAATGAATAGAAAAGAACAAAATACGGACTTCGCTACTTTAACTCACTCATTGGTGACAATGTATTGATTCTTGAATGTTATTTGAACAAATTTTTCAATGAACACTACAAAATCCGGTTGAACCAAAGCATGGACAACCCCGCTGAGGCGATCGCCAAGGCAGCGGCTACCAACGCGAGCAAGCCAGAAATCTCAGTTTCTTTTTTCTCGACCGTCAAACGTGTACTCAGGGCTTCATATACTTTCTTCAAGTCTGCAGCCGTGCCGGCGTAGAAGTAGTCGGCCTGGGTTTTGTTGGCGATGGCTTTGAGGGTTTCTTCGTCGAGTTTCACGCGCATGGACCAGCCTTCAAAGCCGATGGTTTCGCCGTTCACGGTGCCTATGCCCACGGTATACACACGCACGCCGCGCTCGGAGGCCAATTTTGCCGCTTCGAGTGAATCAACGCCCGTGGTGCGCTGCCCATCGGTCAACAAAATGATGGCGGCGGAGCTGTACGAGCCAGGTGCGACCGGGGTGAACTCTTGTTTCTCTTTGGGTTTTTCATCGATGGACACGCCGCGCTGGCGTTGCCCATATTGCAGCTGCGCCAAATCAATACCCGCATCGGGAAACAGCGTTGCCAAAGACATGACAATGCCATTGCCGATGGCGGTGCCGCGCTGCAGCTGGAAACGGTCGATGGCGGAGACCAAGTCTTCGCGGTTCAGGGTCGGAATTTGCGCCACCTGGGCGGATCCGGCAAAGGCCACGATACCGACTTTGATGTTGCGTGGCAGCTCGGCCAAAAACGCTTTGGCGGCATTTTGTGCCGCCACCATGCGGCTGGGCAACACATCAGTAGCACGCATGCTGCCAGAAACATCCATCGCCAGCATGATGGTTTCTTGCTGCATGGGCAGGGTCACCACGGCTAAAGGGCGTGATGCAGCGAGCAGCATCATGGTGATGGCCAGCAAAAACAGGATCGGCGGAATGTGGCGGCTAAAACTTGGGCCGGTGTCCATCGCTTCACGGACTATCGACAAACTCGCAAAGCGCAATGACGCCTTCTTTTTACGCCGTAGCAGCCACACATAAACGGCGACCAGCAAGGGCACGGCCAACAGCAACCACAGCAGCGTGGGCCACATAAAGGTCATGGGAAAACTGGTGGGAAAGGACTTGGGCCACCAGTTGCTGAACATTTCTGTGAATTTCATAAGCAAGACTCCAGTTCAGCGCTCAGGCAACCAATTTCAGATGCGTGGGCAATTTACCGCCCGCACCCACCCGGCTACGGCGTTTGCGCATGTCGGTAAATCGCAAAATAGACGAGACCAAATCGTCTTCGGTTGACAGCTCCAGGGTGTCAACGCCAGCCCGTGCCAATGACTGTCGCAACTGCGTTTCACGTTGCGCGGCAATTTGCGCAAAGCGTTGGCGGAACTTGGCATTCGACGTGTCTACCAGCATTTGCTCGCCGCTTTCAGCATCACGCATGGTGATCAGCCCCAGATCGGGCAATTCGGCTTCCAAGGGGTCAAACAGCCGCACGGCGACAACTTCGTGTTTTTGCGCCAGCATGCCCAAAGGTTTCTCCCAACCGGGCTCGCTGATGAAGTCGGACACGACAAAAACGGTGGAACGGCGGCGCACAACGCCAGCCGCCGACATCAGCAAATCGGCCAAGCGTGTGGTGCTGGCCTGGGTCGATGGGTGTCGCTGCTGCATGGCATGCATCACCTGCAACACATGACGCCGACCGCTGCCGGCAGGGATGACACGGTCAACACCAATGCCGTACAAAATAGCACCAACTCGGTTGCCATGCCGCGTGAGCAGCCGTGCCAGTACGGCGACAAAACCGCTGGAGACGTTGCGCTTGAGTTGCTTGCCAGAACCGAAATCAACCGAAGGGCTCAGATCGAGCAAAAACCAGGCCGTCATCTCGCGGTCTTCGGTGAACACGCGCACATGCGGCACTTGCAAGCGTGCGGTGACGTTCCAATCCATATGCCGCACGTCATCATGGTGCTGGTATTCGCGCAAATCCGCCAAATCGATGCCCGCCCCCCGCAACAACGTGCGGTAGTCACCTTGCAGCAAACCATCAAGACGGCGAATAACCGTCCATTCCAAGCGGCGCAAGATGTGCTCAGTATCATGGCTCTCTAAAGCCGTCGCAGTAGTCGCGCCCGCAGCTTCGCCCGCAGCAACTGCGTTATCTGTTTTGCGTTTGAAGATGCCAAACATGGTGTGCATCTGTCTATGGCATTGAGGTCAGGCTGCCAGTTTTTCGTGCTCCAGCGGTTTGGCTGGCGCAGGTATTTTGGCCATGATTTTGGCAATGAGGGCATCCGCCGTCAACCCCTCTGATAAGGCTTCATACGACAGCACCAAGCGGTGGCGCAGCACATCGGGCACCAAGTCCGTCATGTCTTCCGGCAGCACGTAGCTGCGGCCACGCAACATGGCCAGCGCACGGGCGCCTTCCGTCAAATTGATCGTCGCGCGTGGGCTGGCGCCGTAGGTGATGTAGTGCGCCAGCTCTTTGAGACCATGCTTGGCTGGCGTGCGCGTGGCGGACACCAAACGCACGGCATACTGGATCAAACTCGGGTCAACATACACTTGGCGGCAGATGCGTTGCAAGGCGGCAAGTTGCTCTGTCGTTGCCACCGCGGAAACGGCAACTGCGGGCCCGGTGACCCGCTGCACAATGACGAACTCTTCTTCGTCCGTCGGGTAGTCCACCAGCACCTTCATCATGAAGCGGTCCACTTGCGCCTCTGGCAACGGGTAAGTACCTTCGGTTTCAATCGGGTTTTGCGTCGCCATCACCAAAAACGGCTCCGGCACTTTGTGGGTGACGCCGGCGATGGTGACTTGGCGCTCCTGCATCACCTCCAGCAAGGCGCTTTGCACTTTGGCGGGCGCGCGGTTGATCTCGTCGGCCAGCAGCAGGTTGGTGAACACGGGGCCGAGCGAGGTTGAAAAATCGCCCGTTTTTTGGTTGTAAATACGTGTCCCCACCAAATCAGCCGGAACCAAATCGGGCGTGAACTGGATGCGTTTGAAATCGCCTCGAATCGTGTTGGCCAAGGTTTTCACCGTCAAGGTTTTCGCCAAACCCGGCACACCCTCCACCAGCAAATGGCCTTGCGCCAGAATGGCGACCATGACGCGCTCTAAAAACTTGTCCTGCCCGACCACGATGCGCTTCACTTCGTAGAGGATTTGCTCCATCAACTGCGCGGTTTCAGCATTGATAAAAGTTGTGGTGTTAGGGAGTGATGCATGGACTTCTGACATGTCAATAATCCTTTTTTTTATCCTGGTTAAAACGGTGGCATGCCGGCCGCCATGGCGGCGTTTTCAATCGGCACAGCAAAGCCGATACCAACAAACGTACGCTGTTTGGAGGGGTTCAAAATCGCCGTCACAATGCCGACCACTTGACCGTCCATCGTGACCAGCGGGCCGCCCGAATTGCCAGGATTGGCAGCCGCATCAAACTGAATCAGGTTGCTGATGTCTTTGTCCCCCTCGGGCGAGCGAAAGGTGCGCTTCAGCCCCGACACCACGCCCGCCGATGCAGACGGTCCAATGCCAAACGGAAAACCAACGGCCAGCACCTGGTCACCCGGCCGTAAATCCGCCGTGGAGCGCATGGTGGCGGCAATCATGTCGTCCGGGATTTTGTGTGCTTGCAGCACCGCCAAGTCATTTTCCGGCTGCGTGCCCGTGACCGAAGCCGTGGCTTCCATGCCATCTGAAAAAGTGACCTTGATGCTGTGTCCGCTCTGCACCACATGCAAATTGGTCAAAATGATGCCCTTATCGACAATCACCACGCCCGTGCCCACTCCGTGCTGCACGTCTTCACCGCCTTCAACACTTTTCACGAAACTGCGCACCATGACGACTGACGGCAGGATAGTCGCATACGCTTTGGCAGCGGGTGATGGTAAATCGGCGGTTTCCAAGGTTTTGAGCACCGCGCTGTCGATGATGGCTTGGGTCAACTTGGGCGCACCAAGGCGCAAAGAGAGGCTGAAACTGAGGAGCAGTAAAACCGCCATGAGGGCGATAACCGACCAGAGCAAACGCGGGTCACTAGGAGACAGCCGGCGCAGGCTGGATAAGCTGGATAAACGAGAGCGTATGGATGGCTTTTCGGCGTCAGGCACGTGATCCGCAGCCACAACCGAAACCCCGCTGGTCTGCGGGTTCGGCTTGGAGCTGCTGTAAAGGCTAGACCTAGGCATCCGTTCACCTGTTAAAGTTTATCGAGAGCTTATCAACTATAACGCCAAGCTCACGGTATCACGGATTGCACTTTTGTGCAGCCAATGCTCACAAAAATACCCCTAAAACCACTTTGAACTTCTTGCAAACCGGCAATTGCAGTTGGTCAATATCGTGTGGAATAGCCTTCGTGTGCGACTTTAAATTCAAACTTGATTCAAAGTGGAATTTCCTCAATCTATACTCTTAAGTATTACTTAAAACAAATTCACATGCTTACTTTCTTAAAAATACTCACCGCAGTCTTACAACTTTCGTTTTTTATCCTTGTTATCTGGCTTTACACAAGAGTAAGGCGCCTAAAAAAATATCAAAACGACTTAGTTGCGTCTGCACCTGAACACGGAAGTGGGCGTTGGTTTCGAATTAATATTAGTCGGCCTTCGCACTTCGCAACTTTGCTAAAAATTGTAGGCTTTGAAGCAAAAGGATTATTGTTTGATGCAGCTGACAGTATCCGCGTGATGGCTCAAGTCTCGTCAGGAGAGAAAATTGACCAGACATACGCCAAGGAGGCTCTGCAGATGCAATGGCTGGGCAACAAAAAGCTAGCGAGTGCCAACATACACTGGATTTCTGTGGGTGCAGACGAAAAGAAACTCATGATTTCTGCAGATACAGGATTCTATGCACTCACCTCGCGCGAAGCACTTGCAGATATTTGCCGCAATATTCAACCTCAATTTCAATTGCCTGAAGTAGCTAGAACCGATTTTGCACTTGAAAAAAATTCCGCCTCACTAGGCATCGTTGTAGGTTTCTTTGCTCTGATCGCGTTCGCTTTGATTGATGGCATATTCTTAAATCAATACTCTTTGATTTCTTTAGGCAATGCAGTATGGGGCATCGTGTTTTTAAGTCTAGCCAGCATTCCATGCTACTTTTTCTTAACTAAAAACAGCGTCCCGTCTCGTGAATCTTTATCACTTTCATCGCTGTTGGTTGTTAGCTTACTGATAGCCTTTGTTCCCGCAGTTATGCGCATAGACCAATTACTTTCGTCAAATGGCTCTCAAAGTTATGACTACAAACTTCAACCACCAGCTTTTTTAGATCCTGTTGATGTGACAGCCCCACATTTAAAATTTCCTCGGCTCAAAGAATATTGGGCTCAGTTCGATGAAAATTCCACACATAAATTCCTGCTGCTACATGGCCCATTAGGCTTATGGCAAGCAGACTATTCGAGCTTAGATGAAGCAACAAGGCAGTTTTACAGCACAAAACAAGACGCCACCAAAAAGTGAAGCGCTGCGCATCTAAGCACTCTTAAATAAAAACCAATCAAAACCGCTTATAAACCGGCAAATACCGCCACTCCCCCACCGCCAAATCACCCATGGGAATACGCCCAATGCGGATGCGTTTGATGGCCATCAGGCGCAGGCCGACGCGTTCTATCATTTGCGGGATTTGACCCGGGCGGATGCCTTTGAAGGCGAAGCGCAGCCAGGTTTGATCGTCGGTTTGCTGGGCGATGCTGACTTTGATGGGCGGCAGCGGGATGCCGTTGAAGCTCAGGCCGTGGCACAGGCGGTCGATGGCTTGGTACAAATCATCGTCGTGCAGTTTGCCCCGATTTGAGGGCGTGGGGATGGCAGCCACTTGCACGAGGCACTCTTGCTCCACGCGGTCGGCATCGTCGTTCAGCTTTCTGGCGATACGGAAATCTTGCGTGAAAACGATCAAGCCGCTGGCCTCTGCGGGCAATGGCGTGGTTGGCGTCAAGTTGGTGAAATGGCGTTGCAAAAAACGCGTGGAAGCCGCTGCGCCACCGGCCAGGTTAGGGTCTATGGATTGTTTAGCGGGATCGAGCAGCAGCAAGGCGGGGTTGCCGCCTTCGCCAGAGTCAAAACCCACGGGCTTGTGCATCAAAATCGTGATTTCTTCCAGTGCTTCTAGGCTGGCGTTTTTGTCCAACTCGATGGTTTGATGCGCCAATATGCGTGCGCCTACGGATTCGATGACTTGGCCATCGACCCGCACCCAGCCGCCTTCGATGTATTGCTCGGCTTGGCTGCGTGAGCAGTTGGCTTGGGCTGCGAGGCGTTTGGCCAAACGGTCTCCAACCTTTTGTTCGGCGATATTGGCTGGTTTAGCGCGATCTGGGCGGTTTTCGGTGCTTGTTTTTGCTTGAGAAACTGGCGGGCGAACACTACCACGCGGCAAACCTTGGCGGTCTGCCACCGTGGTTCTGGGCGGACGAACGCGAGGCTTGCTGTCAGATTTTGAATCTTGTTTCGGGTCGGGTTTTGGGGCGCGTTGCATAGTAGCCATCTTTAGGCGGGCGTGAGCTTTGCCAAGCCGCCCATGTAAGGACGCAGCACTTCAGGAATCGTCACCGAACCGTCTTCGTTTTGGTAGTTTTCCAGCACGGCGACCAAGGTGCGGCCCACCGCCAGCCCCGAACCGTTCAGCGTGTGCACAAACTCCATCTTGCCCTGCGCGTTTTTAAAGCGGGCTTGCAGGCGGCGGGCTTGGAAGGCCTCGCAGTTGGAGACCGAGCTGATCTCGCGGTAGGTGTTTTGCGACGGCAGCCAGACCTCCAAATCATACGTTTTCGCCGCGCCAAAACCCATGTCACCTGTACACAAGCTGACCACACGGTAAGTGAGCCCTAACTTTTGCAAAATGGTTTCGGCGTGTTTGACCATCTCTTCCAGCGCCTCGTAGCTGCGTTCGGGGTGGACGATTTGCACCATTTCGACCTTGTCAAACTGGTGCTGGCGGATCATGCCCCGGGTGTCGCGGCCATAGCTGCCGGCTTCCGAGCGGAAACACGGCGTGTGGGCGGTGACCTTGATCGGCAGCTCAGATTCTTGCAAAATCTGGTCGCGCACCAGGTTGCTCAGCGGTACTTCAGAGGTCGGAATCAAATACAGCGCAGCGTTGTCGGGCACCGCTTCACCATCCTGGCCACCCTTCTTGGCGGCGAACAAATCGCCCTCAAACTTGGGCAACTGGCCGGTGCCGTAGAGCGAATCGGCGTTGACGATGTAGGGCACATAGCACTCGGTATAGCCGTGTTCAGACGTTTGCACATCGAGCATGAATTGCGCCAAAGCGCGGTGCAAACGCGCCAAAGGGCCGCGCATGACGGCGAAGCGTGAACCGGCGATTTTGGCACCGGCGTCGAAGTCCAGTCCCAGTTTTTCACCGAGATCGACGTGGTCTTTTGCTATGAAATCAATAGCTTCTGAGGCAGCATTTACGCCGGCTAGTGACCATTTTTTAACCTCCACATTGCCAGACTCGTCTTTTCCTGCCGGAACAGATTCGTGCGGCAAGTTTGGCAAGGCAAGTAGCATAGACTGCATGTCGGCCTGGATTTCGTCCAAGCGCGCCGACGAATTCTGCATTTCCAAGTTAATGGCGTTAGGTTTTTCCTTCAATTGCGCAATCTGTGCCGCGAAGAAATCTGCATCATCGTCAGAATCAGAGGCGGTAGCCCGATTTAACTCCGCGGTCAATTTGCCAATTTCCGGACCTATTTGTTTTGAAAGTTGGTTGCGTTGGGCCTGCAGCTCTTCGGTGCGCATTTGGATGGTTTTACGCTCAGTTTCCAGCGCGATGAACGCGTCCACGTTCAAAAACGTCTGGGGTGACTTACGTGCCTCTAAGCGGGCGATCACGCCGGCGAGGTCTTTTCGGAGGTTGTTGATATCTAACATAGGGGTGATTTTAAAGGACTGGAAGCCTGAGTTGCTAAACTCTCGGTTATGCAAAAAATCTCCGTTCGGGTTGAGCCTGTCGAAACCCTAAGCCAAACCCCAACCATGACCGTTTAACCATGAACTTAGCCAGCCGCTACAACACCATCCCGGGCATCAGCCTGGGAACCAAGCTTTTCTTGCACCTGCGCTGGTGGCTCACGCCCTACGAGCGCATGGCGGCGTATGTACCGAAGGCGGGCAAAGTGCTCGATATCGGCTGCGGCCACGGCCTTTTAGCCATGGAAATGGCGCTTTCTGAGCCCAATCGCACCGTTTTAGCGACGGATCACGACGTGGCGCGGATTGCGCTGGCCACGCAAGCGGCAAATTCAAGCAAAGGCATTCCTAACTTAAAGTTCGAAGTCAGCACCGGCAGCCCGGTTGCCGACGGCACCTTCGACGCCATCATGATGATCGACTTCCTGCACTACTTCAGCCCCGAGCAACAAGACGCCATGATTGCCAAAGCCTTTGCCAACCTGCAACCCGGCGGCTGGCTGCTGGCGCGGGAGGTAAACCAGCAAGGTGGTTTGATTTCAAAATTGAACCAGTTTTACGAAAAAATGGCGACGTTGACGGGTTTTACCCAATCCAACACCATCCAAGCCAAAGAAAAACTGAGCTTCAAAAGCCAAACCGGCTGGGAAGCCAAGTTTGCCGAATACGGCTTCAAAGTCCGCTCAGAGCCGTGCAGTAGCCCGATTTTTGCGGATATTTTGTATGTTTGTGAGAAGGTTTAAAGCTTCAAACCCTTCGGCAACGGAAACTTCATCGTCTCCTGAGTGCCGTCCATCTTACGGACTGACACAGCCCCCAGTTCTTTGATGCGTTTGATCACCTGATTCACCAAAATCTCGGGCGCAGAGGCGCCCGCCGTCAAGCCGATAGTGGTTTTGCCTTGGAACCAGGCGTCTTGCAGCTCGTCGGCGCTGTCGACCATGTGGCTTTCTGTGCCCAGTCGGGAGGCCAGCTCGGCCAAGCGGTTGCTGTTGGAGCTGGTCGGGCTGCCGACGACGATGACCATGTCCACCTGTGGGCTCATGATTTTGACGGCATCTTGGCGGTTTTGGGTGGCGTAGCAGATGTCTTGCATCTTCGGCTCGCGCAGCTTGGGGAAGCGGGCTTTGACGGCTTGGGTGATTT
This sequence comes from Polaromonas sp., assembly GCA_043740415.1. Classification (GTDB taxonomy): domain Bacteria; phylum Pseudomonadota; class Gammaproteobacteria; order Burkholderiales; family Burkholderiaceae_C; genus Aalborgiella. The sequence goes on from JAYUCJ010000307.1 coordinate 12,611, forward strand.
CTGCTGCATCGTCCACGCTCAGGGTGGTTTGCGTCACCAAGGCGAGTTTTTCTGTTTGTAGCGGGTTAACTGTCGCCACATCCGCCACGCTGTCGACCAAATGGATGCCGCTGCTGAGTTGCCCCATCGTGCCTTCTACCTCCGGGTGGCCGGCGTGGCCGATCATGATGAATTCGTAGCCTTCCAAGTGCAGCTTTGCCACTTCAACGTGGACTTTGGTGACCAGCGGGCAGGTTGCGTCAAAAATGCTGAAACCGCGCTCTTTCGCCTCATTTTGCACCGCTTTGCTGACGCCGTGGGCGGAGAACACCAGCGTTGAACCGGGTGGTACATCGCTCAGCTCTTCAATGAATATCGCGCCTTTTTGCTTCAAATCGTTCACCACATAGGTGTTGTGTACGATTTCATGGCGCACGTAGATGGGGGCGCCGAACTTTTGCAGGGCGGCCTCCACAATGTCAATCGCGCGATCCACGCCTGCACAGAAGCCGCGCGGCTCGGCGAGCAGGATTTCACCCAATTTTGAGGCATCATTTACATTTCTAGCCGGCGTATTTATTGCCTTACGTGCTATATTATTAGTAGCAATATTCATAGTATTCCAATCAACTGCACTTCAAACGTGACCGGCTGACCCGCCAGCGGGTGGTTGAAGTCGAACTGCACCGCCGCGTTCAAGCCATCGCCTTTGAAGTCTTGCACCACGCCGGCAAACTGGCCGGTGCCATCGGGGGTGGGGAAATGCACCACGTCGCCCATGGCGTAGCTCTCTTGCGGGTCGCCCATGGCGGTCAGCTCTTTGCGTGCCAACCACTGGATCATGCCGGGGTTGCGGTCACCAAAGGCAGCACCGGCGGGTAGCTCAAAGCTGGTGTGCGTGCCCTCGGCCAGCCCCAACAACTTGGCTTCGACCGCAGGCGCGAGTTCGCCTGTACCCAAAGACAGGGTGGCGGGTTTGCCGGCAAAGGTGTTGATGACGTCTCCAGACGCGCCTGAGAGGCGGTAGTGCAGCGTCAAAAAAGAGTTAGATTCGACAATAGGGACAATAGGGGCGGTGGCGAGTGAGGTGGTCATTTCTGTAGGCATGTAGGCTTCTGTAAACTGCCTCTATTGTAAGAACTTCCCTTAATTTTTAGAATTTTCAGAAAAACAGCCCCATGTCCATGAAAAACACCCCCGCTGACTCGCGCCCGCGCGAAAAACTCCTCGCCCGTGGCCCGGGGGCGCTGAGCGACGCCGAGTTGCTGGCGATTTTGCTGCGCACCGGCATTGTGGGCAAAGGCGTGCTGCAGATGGCAGAAGAGCTGTTGGACGACAAATTGGGGTTTGGCGGCATTTCGGGCTTGCTGCACACCACAGCCGAAGATTTGAAACGCATCAAAGGCTTGGGCCCTGCCAAACGGGCGGAATTGGTCGCCGTTTTAGAACTCGCCCGCCGCGCACTGGCGCAGCAGCTCAAAGAGCGCACCGTTTTTGAATCGCCCAACGCTGTCAAAGACTTTTTACAGCTGCATTTGGCGCAAAAGCCCTACGAGGTGTTTGCCGTGCTGTTTTTGGACATACAAAACCGCATGCTGGCGATGGAAGAGCTGTTTCGCGGCAGCGTGTCGCAAACCAGCGTCTACCCGCGCGAAATCGTGCTGCGAGCCCTGCACCACAACGCCACCAGCGTGGTGCTGAGCCACAACCACCCCAGCGGCGGCGTGCAGCCCTCCAAAGCCGACGAATCGCTGACGCAAACGCTGAAAGCCGCGCTGGCGCTGGTCGATGTGCGGGTGCTGGACCACATCATCGTGAGCCAAGGGCAGGCGGCTTCGATGATGGAGATGGGACTGGTATAGGTTCAATATTCCCTTGCTACAATGATTTTCTAGTCTATTTTGTAATTACTTTAGAGAGCCGCTAAGAACGCCATGCAACCAACCGTAAAACCCAACAATCCCAACTTCTCTTCAGGCCCCTGCGCCAAGCGCCCCGGCTATGACGTGAGCAAGCTGCAACTCGACACGCTGGGTCGCTCGCACCGCTCGACTTTGGGTAAAAAAGTGCTGGGGTTGGCCTGCTCGGAGTCCGCCCGCATTCTGGGTTTGCCCGAAGGCTACCGCGTCGCCGTTGTGCCGGGCTCGGACACCGGCGCGATTGAGATGGCGATGTGGTCCATGTTGGGCGCGCGCGGGGTGGACGTGCTGGAGTGGGAATCGTTCAGCGCGGGCTGGGTGACGGACATTGTCAAACAGCTCAAACTGCCAAATACCAATGTCATCACCGCCGACTATGGCGACTTGACGGACATGGGCAAGGTCAATTTTGACAACGACGTGGTGTTTGTCTGGAACGGCACGACGTCGGGCGTGAAAGTGCCGAACGGCGACTGGATTCCTGCCAACCGCGCAGGACTCACGCTGTGCGACGCGACCTCCGCCGTGTTTGCGATGGAGATGCCGTGGGAGAAGCTGGACGTCATCACCTACTCCTGGCAAAAAGTGCTGGGCGGCGAAGGCGCGCACGGCATGCTGATTTTGAGCCCGCGCGCGGTGGAGCGCATCGAAGCCTACAACCCGCCGTGGCCCCTGCCCAAGGTGTTCCGCATGAAATCGGGCGGCAAGCTGACCGAGGGTTTGTTCAAGGGCGAAACCATCAACACGCCGTCGATGCTCTGCGTGTCGGACTACCTGGACGCGCTGCAGTGGGTGGAATCGATTGGTGGCGTCAAGGGCGCTACAGGAACGATAGCTAGAAGTGAAGCCAACTTGGCGGTGATTGAAGACTTTGTCGCTAAAAACGACTGGATCGCCTTCCTCGCGAAAGACAAAGCCACCCGCTCCAACACCAGCGTCTGCCTGACGCTAACCGCGACGGAAGATCAAGTCAAAAAGATGGTCAAACTGCTGGACACCGAGGGCGTGGCCTACGACATTGGGGCGTACAAGGATGCACCCGCCGGCTTGCGGATCTGGTGCGGCGCGACGGTGGAGGCGTCAGACTTGAAAGCGCTGATGCCTTGGCTGACCTGGGCTTACCAGCAAGTGACTGCATAAATTAATTTAGTCCCATCCTTTGAAAGAGATTGCCATGTACAAAGTCAGAACCTACAACGCGATCTCCGTCAAAGGACTGGAACGCTTCCCGCGTCACTCCTTCGAGGTGGGCAGCGACATCAGCCAGCCCGATGCGTTTTTGCTGCGCAGCCAAAAGCTGCTGGGGGTGGCCGTGCCGCCGTCGCTCTTGGCCGTGGCGCGCGCCGGGGCTGGCGTCAACAATGTGCCGATTGCCGACTACAGCAAGCTTGGCGTGGTGGTTTTCAACACCCCGGGCGCGAACGCCAATGCGGTCAAAGAACTGGTGATGGCGGGCATGCTGCTGGCGACACGGGGCATTTTGCCGGGCATGGCCTATGTCAACTCACTCACCGCCATGACGGATGCGGTGGAGATGTCCGCCCACTTGGAAAAAGAAAAAGCCCGTTTTGCCGGCGGCGAGATCAAAGGCAAAACGCTGGGCATTGTGGGCTTGGGCGCGATTGGTTCCATGGTGGCCGACATGGCGCTGGCCATGGGCATGAAGGTGGTGGGGTTTGACCCCGCTCTGTCCATCGATGCGGCCTGGCGCCTGAGCAACGAGGTCACGCGCATGGAGAATTTGCAATCGCTGCTGGCCCGTGCCGACTACATCTCGCTGCACGTGCCGGCGATGGACGCCACCCGGCACCTCATCAATGACGATGCCCTCAAGCTGGTCAAGCCAGACGCCGTGCTGCTCAACTTTGCGCGTGAAACCATTGTCGATTCTGCTGCCGCGCTGCGCAGCCTGAACAGCGGCAAGCTGGGCCGCTACGTGTGTGATTTTCCTGAGCCGGCGATGCTGGGCCATGCCAAGGTCATTGCCATGCCGCACATCGGGGCCAGCACCGAAGAGTCTGAAGAAAACTGCGCGGTGATGGCGGCAGACGAACTGATGGACTATCTGGAAAACGGCAACATCACCCACTCGGTCAACTTCCCCGGCGTCAACATGGCGCGCACGCCTGGCCTCGCCCGCATCACTTTCTCTAACGACAACGTCTCGGGCGTGCTGGGCCATGTGCTGTCGGTGCTGGCGGATAAAAAAGTCAACGTGATTGACATGGTGAACAAAAGTCGTGGCGAACTGGCCTTCAACATCATTGATGTCGAGAGCCTGCCGGGTGATGACGTGATTGCGGCCATTGCGGCGGTGGAGCATGTGATCCGGGTGCGGGTGATTTGAAGGAAATTTGAGCACTCTGCATTTGCGTTTTCTCCCTCTCCCGCAACCGGGAGAGGGCTGGCGTGAGAGTTGGACGGAAGGCGGGGCTGGCTGACATGCGGGTCTTGATTGCAGGCGGCGGCATTGGCGGACTGGCCGCAGCGCTGGCGTGTTCCATCGGCGGCAACACCGCCCATCTGTTCGAACGTTCCCCTGAATTTTCCGA
>JAYUCJ010000308.1:0-5992 GCA_043740415.1 Polaromonas sp.
CTGGCACTGCCCCATGCCCGCCACCGCACGCCCAACGCAAGCGCATTCTCATGCGGGCGGGCAAGCGGGTGCAAAGCCCAAGCTCTACAACCCGCGCCACCCCGAGCGGACTCTGCTGTACCAAACGATTGCGGAGCACTTTGAGACCTGGTTTGAGTTGGCCAGCGCAGGCCAGTTCGACGGCCAGGGCGACCACCACACCCCCAAGCCCTATGTGCGTAAGGCGTTTTGCAAATACCTCGAATGCGGCATCTTTGCCCATGGCTTTGCCCGGGCGTGGTGTGATGACTGCGGACACGACTACTTCGTGGCCTATTCCTGCAAAGGCCGGGGCGTGTGCCCCTCTTGCAACACGCGGCGCATGGTGGAGACGGCGGTGCACCTGACGGATCACGTTTTCCCCTGTGAACGACGGCCAAGAACCGCTCTTTTCTGACGGTGAGCAGCGTTTTCTTCGGACTTGACGTGTGACCAAGAACCCGATCATGGAAGAGGCCCGAGGGCCTCTTCCCCGGCTGCCGGTGCGCCAGTGGGTTCTGTCGGTGCCAAAGCGGCTGCGCTACTTCACCTGCACATTACCTGTGGGCAGTGCTGATAGCGCGCATCTACGAGGTGTTCCCGCTGCTGTGCCCGAAGTGCGGTGGACAGATGCGCCTGATTGCCTTTATCACGCACAGTGCAGACATCCGGAAAATTCTCGTCCACATCGGGGCGGACTCAGAGCCCCCGCATATCTCCCCGGCACGCGGACCGCCGCTGTGGGACGACTGTGGTGCGCAGACGGATGACGGGGCGCACATCGAGCCAGACTGGGCAACCGACTGGGATGGGGCGGCACAACCGGCACCGGACTTTGAGGTTGATCAGCGCGTCAGTTGGTGACTGAGCAAAGCGGCGATTTTGAATCGTTGCGGGATGGCTCTGTGCACGGTACACGCCGCACACCGCAAATCACGCTCCTGAACACCAAGCCCTGGTGGTGAACCTGGCTGCAGGGGCGGCGAATCGAGCGTCTCAGGCGGATTACGGGCGCTTTCACGGTGCGATACTTAGCCACATGTGGTTGAAATGCTTATCCGTGAGCAATATGGCAGACATTGAGAAACTCTGCGCTGTGGAAGACGAAGGCATCGAAGGCGTGATCTGCGGCCGCGCGATTTATTCGGGTGATTTGGATTTTGAAGCGGCGCAGGTGCGTGCGGATGAATTGGGCGGATGAGTTTAATGGTTGAAGTTGTCGATATGCTTCTAAAACTCAGACAAGTGTAATTTCAACGAAAAGGTAATTTCTTTAATGTTTGCAATCAGAAATGTATTATTGCGCTGGGGAATCGTAGCTGCAATTTTTTCATTTATATATTTTGCCGTAGACGCTACGAAGGAGAAAGACCCATACAGCCAAGTTCGACCTGATCCAGGCATAGTACGCAGCATCACTGACGGCAAAAAAGGCTATGGTGGAATAGATCGTTGGGCGGTGCAAGGCATTGACATCAAATTGGCTATAGGAATTTTGGCTGCTCAGGGCTATAGCTGCTCCAAACCAAGTGCTTCTGATCTTGAATCTCCGCCTGTTCCGCCAGTGGCCGTGCAGTGCCGCAAAGTGATAGATGGACTGTTAGCTCGCACAGCTGTAATTACTCTTGAAACCGCATCGAGCCATGCTCAGCATATTTGGGTTGTTTCTGCTGTAGCGAAATTAACAGATCAGGGTGTAATTACGCGCTTAGGTGGACCCATCTGGCGTACTTTAGGTTGGACCGAACCAGCTGAAATGATTGTGAAGGGTATGCGCATTACCAAACCTAGTGAGCTGGCCAGTTTATTGAATGACCGCGCAAACCCTGGAGGGTGGTTTCGCAGGTGTAATGATGACGTTCTTAGCGACAGTTGCCCCTTCATGACCCGGGATCGTAGAGAGCAGGGCATACCACAACTAACGGAAGGTGCCGCTTTGCAGGCGTTAGGTACCTGTACTTATCTTGGTGCAATGTTTGATGTGGGCTTGCGCCACGATATGCGGGGCAATAAAAAAGATTTGGATGGCAAGACAGTTTCGCATTATGAGCGGATGCCTATGCGTTTGGTTGCCAACACCACAGAAGTAGATTTCACTGGTCAAGATCTAAGTGGAAATGCACAAACTGCCACCATGGTTTTAAATGCCGAAAGCGGGGAAGTCCAAAAAATCCGCTTCCATGTGAAGGATGTTTCAGCAGAATATCAGGTGCCGCCTGTTGGAGCGCTGCATTGCCACGACTCGGCGGAAACCTGGCGATCTATGCTTTTTTTGCAACAAGCTTGGGGTTCTAATTCAAGTGGCGCTATCGTCGGCACCACACTGTTCCAGCCTTGGTGGTTTGTGGGTCGTGCGAGCGCCACATTAAATCAGTGGAGTGAATCCTACGCAAAGCGTGTCGTGCGTCTAGAAAGCCCTCACCGTGAACGGTTTTGGACTATGGCCGATACTTTAAAAATTGACAGGATTGGAGCCACAAGTTTGGCTCCTCCAAGTTTACAAAAACTGGTGTCAATTGCGCAGGCGGTTCAGCCTATTTGGGATGCGGGAGGTAGCAGTGGCCTTGTTTCAATAGAATTGTTGCAAAATCTGAAACTACAGTCAGTGCCTGTTAGCACGGAAATGTTGCTTACTCTTGCTTTGAAACATTGTGGAGTCAGAGCATTTGAACAAAGTAATCACGAGCCTGTCGAAAATTGCTGGAGAGCCACACGCTTGACTTGGCCAGAGAGCGCGGAAATATTGCGTACCTGGATGAAACCGATGGGCGTGTTGATTTTGGATCAAAAAGACGATTCGCGATTGATCAATGCACTGGCGCTATTGCAAAAACTATCAGTCCAGCAGTGAAAAACACTAGCCCGCAGTGCGGTTGACTGTAATCAGCATGATTTTACGTGGGGTGCGCAAACTTTAAAGTCTTTCGTGTTGGGTGGTGGGTCAATGATTTTTTCCTTTGGAGCCGAAGAAATAGCTGCTACTTTCCATTGCCCAGTCTCAGATTGAAAATCTATGGACAAATAATCATTCGTATTCGCCGAAACAGTACGAACAATGATGTTGCCGGTACCACTTTGTTTATCTATGTTGCCTGAGATTGGCGTGACAGTCGTACCATGGTACAACTCGTGGAGCTTTGGTACTGTAGCGTTCCGTTCACGTCGCAAATGAGCTTCTTGTCGTGTGAAACAGTCATAAAACGCTGGGGTATTGTTTTGATAAATTGCAGCAACACATTTTTTATAAGCGGCTACAAGTTCTGAAGGTGCTGCATCTGCCCTTGGTTTTACTTCGTTCAATATTTTGGTTTTAGCTGACTCGGGGCATGGATTAGCATCGTAGGATGTTTTCCCGTTACTGTCTGTGCATTTGTATATCGATTGAGCCTCTACCGTTCCCGTCGAAGCGATCAGTGAGCACGTTAAAAATAGGCTACAAATGGTAGCTATGCGAAACTTGGTTGTCAATTAAATTCTCCTGAAAATCATTGTTTTAGCGGACTACGCCATAAAGACGCACTACGTAGGCGCATCGCGTACTCCTCAGTTTGCTCGTTGTATCGGTCTCTTACTTTCCAGCCATTTTTGCCAGGAATCTCTGCTTGGTTCATAGTTTCCCGATCTTTGCTGATTTGATCCTGATCCTCTGTTGATACGGCACCGCCAGATTTTAGAGTTTCAATTGCTGTTGACAAGCGCGCCGATGCGTTCCATATCGCGTTCAAGCCTGCACTTTTGTCGATCGAGCTGCATTTGTCCAATTCTATAAAACGGTGGTTCCGGTTCATAAAATCTACTGCATGGCGAGTGGTGGTTCTTGGATATTCGCCAGCCAATCTATCGAATTTGGCATTCATTTCGATCTCACAATCTGCAGTGGTTTTTCCTTTTGGGTATTCCGGTCGATCGTGACCGGTCATTCCGGTTTATCGTGACCGGCGATTCTGTTTATCGTGACCGGCCATTCCGGCTGATCGTGACCGCCCGTTCTGGTTTATCGTGACCGCTGATTCCGGTTTGTCGTGACCGCTGACCGGGATGGTCTGAACGAGCAGTCATGCCGCCGTAACAGGCGCTCGGGACAGCCGCACAGGAATCGACCAAGCGGCGTGCAGGAGCTGCGCATATTTATCCCAATCCATGCGGGCTAGTCTTGTCAGCTTTTGCTGGAAAGCCTCATGCCCGATACCCGAAGGATCACTATGCGTCAAATCAAGGACGTCCTGCGTCTCAAACTCGAACTCCACCACTCGCACCAGCACATCGCATCCGCGCTTGGCATCTCCAAAGGCGTGGTCACCAAATACGTCAAACTGGCCAGCACAGCCGGTTTGTATTGGCCACAGATCCAGGCCATGGACGAGACGGCACTGCACAACCGCCTGATGGGTGGTGCCACCAACCGCACCAGCACCTTTGTGGCACCCGACTACGCCAAAGTACGCCAAGAGCTCCAGCGCAAAGGCATGACCCTGATGCTGCTGTGGCAAGAGCACAGTGAGCGCCACCCCGATGCGGCCATCCACAGCTACTCCCAGTTCTGCGAGAACTACCGCCGCTTCGCCAAAACCCTCAAACGCTCCATGCGCCAGATCCACCGAGCCGGGGAGAAGATGTTCATCGACTACGCCGGCCCCACGGTGGCTTTGACAAACGGCAGCCGCGCCCACATCTTCGTCTCAGCCCTGGGCGCCTCAGGCTACACCTTCGCTTACGCGACACCGCGTGAAACCACCGCCGATTGGCTGGGTGCCACCGCACAGGCCCTGTGTTTTTATGGCGGCTGTACCGAACTCATCGTGCCCGATAACCCCAAAGCCATGATCGTCAACCCGGACCGCTACGAGCCCCGGGCCCGCGGCACGGTGCTCGACTTTGCCCGCCACTACGGATGTTCGGTGCTGCCAGCGCGCCCACGCCACCCGCAGGACAAAGCCAAAGCAGAATCAGCCGTACAGGTGGTGGAGCGCTGGATACTGATGCGCCTGCGCCACCAGAAGTTCGAGAGCGTTGATGAGGTCAACGATGCCATTGCGCCGCTGCTGGCACAGCTCAACAACAAGCCGTTTCAGAAGCTGCCGGGGTGCCGCGCCAGTGTCTTTGCCGAGATCGACGCGCCGGCCCTGCGACCCCTGCCAATGCAGACCTGGGAGTTGGCCGTCTACAAGACGGTGAAGGTTCACATTGACCAGCACATCGAGTTTGAGGGCCACCGCTACAGCGTGCCCCATGCACTGGTGGGCGTGACGCTGGAGGCCCGGGTGACGCAGCGCGTGGTGGAAATTCTTCATCGCGGCCAGCGTGTGGCCAGCCATATGCGCTGCGCCCACAAAGGCGGATTCAGCACCGTGGCAGAACACCTGTCAGCTGCCCACCGGGCGCATATGCAGTGGAGCCCTGAACGACTGGTTCATTGGGGGCAGGACATTGGTGCGGCCACTGGCAGTCTGGTCACGCGCATGCTGCAGACACGCCAACACCCGGAGCATGGCTACCGGGCCTGTCTGGCACTTCTCTCACTGGCAAAACGCTATGGCAAACCCCGCCTGGAGGCGGCCTGTTTGATCGCGCTGGAGCTCGGTACCACCAGGAGTGCCGACGTGCGCGACATCCTGGCCAATGGGCGCGATCAGGTGACCCCCAGTACCACGCCTGAATGGGTCAGTCCGGCGCACGCCAATGTGCGCGGGCCAGCCTGTTACCACTGATGTTCGTTACGCGGTAACGACGAACCCAATACCAAAAATCAAAGGAATTCACCATGATGATGAACACGACATTGGAGCAGCTGCGCAGCCTCAAACTCGCTGGCATGGCCACAGGCTTGCAGGAGCAACTTACCCAGCCTGGCATGACGGGCATGAGCTTTGAGGAACGCCTGGCCCTACTGGTGGACCGCGAAGTGCATTGGCGCAGTGACAAGCGTCAGGCACGCCTGCTCAAGGCCGCACACCTGAAATACCCGCAGGCGTGC
>JAYUCJ010000309.1:0-16913 GCA_043740415.1 Polaromonas sp.
AGTCCCCTCGAGTACCGGGAGAGCCTCGGTATCGCGTCATAAACCAGTCCAAGTTTTATGCCGCACCCCCAAGGGGTCAATTTTGGGTGAGATTCAACAACATATTAAAGAAAGCTTGAAATGACAAAAATTATATTAGCCGTAGACTCAGGCTACGGAAACGTAAAAGCAGCATGGGGTGCTGAACCCTCTAACGAAAATGAAATTATTTTTCGGGCAATCGCCAATTCAATCTCTAACAGTAGTAATTCGCCAGTCACTTCTTCGAAGGGACGTGTGCCAGTAGTTGTGGATGGTGATACGTTCATGGTCGGTCCAGATGCTTACCTTTCTGAAGGTACAAGCATCTTGGATTTTAATTTTGTTCATCGCAAAGAATATTTGGCATTTTTGCGTGGTGCAATCCACTATATGCTTCGAAAGTTAGGAATTCACCACAAAATTGATTGCTTGGTGGTCGGTCTACCAGTTAGCAACTATGAGTCTCACAACGAAGCTTTAGCAAAAATATGCAAAGGCCTTCATGAAATTCCAACTCCATTGGAATTTGTTGCCATCTTTGGGTCAATTGTCAAAGTGATGGTTGAAAAAGTAATCATCGTTCCTCAACCTCTCGGCGCACTTAGTGTGTTCTCTTCTAAATGCGCACAGGCAAGTATGAATATGGGCACTGTGCTCGTCATCGACCCGGGCTTTAAAACCTTAGATTGGATTTTTTCAAACGGGATGGATGTTGACATGAAGCGAAGCGGTAGCTTTGATGGTGGCGTTTCGGTGTTATTGAGAGAAATTTCGAGCATAGTTGGCAAAAAATTAGGCGTCGGTTTTATAGACATGATCGAAGTAGAAAAGGCACTGAGCAGCGGCAGAATCTTCGCTGGTGGCCGTAGCCATGATTTCAGCCCTTACATCGGGCTTATTCAAGAATCAGCGTCAAAAGTAATCGATAAGTTTTTCGGCGCTGTGGAAATTGAACGCGAGTTCGACTCGATAGTCCTGACTGGCGGCGGTGGGAAATTTTATAGAGATGCCTTAAGTAAGAAATTTCCAACACATAAGATCGAGTGTGCGGACGATTCAGTGATGGACAACGTCCGTGGTTTTTACTTAATTGCGCGCGGCAACATGCCCTGAAAATCAGGATTTTGAACGACGGCATACCTGCCGGCCTCAAAACCAGTTAACTTAAGTTATCAAACAAGCTATAAATATAAAAAAATAACAACCAAAAAATTAAATGGAATCCCTATGAAATCTTCACTATTTATCTTGTTGGGTCAGTTTGACGGCAAAACAGTTTTAACACTACCGGAAATTTGTGAAGCAACGACGTATGAAATGCAAACCGCTTATAACGAAATTTCGAGAGGTGTTTTTAGCATTCCGATAAGAAAACAAGGCAAGAAATGGGTTGCGGATGTTCGGGATGTCGCAGACTGGCTAGATCAGCAGCGAAATTTAACATCATCCTAAAGTCGAAACTTACCATCTAAAAATCCGCTGAACTAGCAATTCAGCGGATTTTTTTGCTCCAAAATTGCACCAAAACACTGATTTTTTTGAATTCCCCCAATGAAGCGATGATTACTTACGTCCAATCCATCATGGGGCGACGGAGAGTTTTCGGTGGGCTGCTAAGCTATAGATTTCAGTCATTCTTAGTGATTATAGAAAGCTTCCCTGATGCAATCCTAATACCGCAAGTGGTACGCTGACACCATTATGAATACGCCAACACCTCATTTGCGTCAAAAGCCATTCACTAAAAACGGACTGACAGTCGGATTGCTGCTTGTTTTAGCCACCGCAGCCTGCTTTTTACTCGAGCCCTACGTGTCTCTGACCAGTCAGGCCATGATTTATGTCTTGGTCGTGGTGATAGCGGCCTATAAAGTAGATTGGGTAAGCTCGGCAGTTAGTGCCGTAGCTGCAGTGACCGCCTTGAACTTCTTTTTTGTACCACCGCGCTGGACGTTTGAGATTGAAAACCCGGAACACTTTATTGCCTTGGGTGTCATGCTGGTCGTGGCGTTGGTCATCAGTTTCTTGGCAAGTGGGCTGAGGCGCGAAACCGAAGTTGCGCAGTTAAACGAGCGGCGTGCCCAGCAGCTGCAGGGTTTGGCCAGTGATTTGTCGGATGTTCTATCGGGCGAACAAGTTTTAAAGCTGGGTCAACAGGCTTTGGACGCAGCTTTTGAAGGACCGTGTAATCTGGTCTTGACGACTGATGACCATGAACTGACTGACCATGCAGAATTTCCAATTGGCGTACGCGACGGCATGCGCTGCTGTATCGTCGAAGCCGCCGTACTTGGCCCCGGCACTGGTCGCTGGCCGGGTTTGAACGCCTGGTATGTGCCTTTGGGCGACAAAGACCATGCCGCAGGTGCCGCCTGCATCGCGCCAGCCTTGGCGCATGATGATGCTGGGCGCGAGCATGCGCAAGCACTTTGCGCCTTGCTGGCTCAGGCTTTGTGGCGGTTGCGTTTAACGAGCAAGATGCAGGTTGCCCAAAACGAGGTGCAGCGACAACAATTGCAAAGCACGTTTCTAGCCGCCATCTCGCATGATCTGCGTACGCCACTGGCGGCCATTGTCGGCGCGGCGTCTTCGCTGCAAACGCAGGATGACAAACTCGCCCAATCGGAAAAACAGCGTTTGCTGGGCAGCATCGTCAGCGAGGCCTCGTATTTGTCCACTTTGACGGAAAACACCTTGCAGTTTGTGAGCTTGACCAACGCGACGCAAGCCATCAAACGCGACTGGGAGTCGATGGAAGAGATTGTGGGTGCGGTGCTGTCGCGCATTCGGCAGCGGGATGTGCATCGCCGCATCAAGTCCAAAGTTCCCGAGGGTTTGCCGTTGGTCAAAGCTGACCCGGTGCTGATTGCGCAATTGATCAGCAACTTGTTAGACAATGCGCTGAAATACAGCGATGGCGCGATTGATTTAACGGTGCAGGCAAACCTCAAGCAATTGATGGTGACGGTCAAAGATCGCGGCCCGGGCATTTCTGAGGCGGCGCAGGAGGTTATTTTCAAGCCCTACACGCGCAGCGATCAATCTGGTCAACGCGGTGCTGGCTTGGGCTTGGCGTTGTGTAAAGCCATCGCCCAGGCGCACGGTGGACAACTTATTTTCAGCGCCCGCAAAAGCGGTGGCAGCAATTTTGCGCTGACCTTGCCTATTGACACGCAACCACCTGCCAAGGAGTTACCATGACGCTCAAGGTATTGGTCGTTGAAGATGACCGTGAAATACGGGCCTTGATGCAATCATCTCTCACGGTTGAAGGCTTTGAGGTGCAAACCGCTGTTTCCATCAGCGAGGCCAGTGCCATGTTACGCCACAGCCCACCCGATGTGGTGATACTTGATTTAGGGTTGCCAGACGGCGACGGGGTGGACTTGGTGCGAGAAGTTCGGCAACGCCACGCCTTGCCCATCATCGTGGTGTCCGCCCGTCATCAGGAAGAGCAAAAAATCAAACTGCTGGATGCAGGTGCGGACGACTACCTGACCAAGCCCTTTAGCGTGGACGAATTACTGGCGCGGATTCGTGTAGCGCTGCGCCACCGTGGTACAACCTTGGCCGCCGCAGTCAAAGAGCACCAATTAGACGATTTGCGGGTTGACTTGGTGAACTACGTGGTTGAGAGCAAAGGCGAACTGCTGCACCTCACACCGACCGAGTTCAAACTGCTCGCCCGCTTGGTGCGCAGTGCCGGTCGGGTGGTGACGCATAGACAACTGCTGGTGGCTGTGTGGGGACCGGAATTTACCGAGCACACGCATTATTTACGGCTTTACATGGGGCAACTGCGGGCCAAAATCGAACGCGAGCCAGCTGAGCCACGCCATTTATTGACCGAAACGGGTGTGGGTTACCGCTTGGCTGTAAATTAATAAATTACTTATGCGTTCCTGATACACAAAGGCGCAAAGTCAAACTATGTTTAACAACGATAGTTTGCAATGTCTAAAACAACAAGTCGCGAAAGCTTGGCTGCGCTAACCCTAGGCGCTATGGGAGTGGTGTATGGCGACATTGGAACCAGCCCGCTGTACACCATGAAAGAGGTTTTCAATCCAGTCAACGGCATACCGTTGGACGCCTTTCACCTGATTGGCGCGGTATCTGTCATCTTCTGGGGTTTGATGATGGTTGTCACGCTGAAGTATGTGCTGCTGATCTTGCGCGCAGACAACCGTGGCGAAGGCGGCATCATGGCGCTGACGGCACTGGCCGCCAATGCAGCAGGAAAAACAGCCCATAGACGAACCATTTTGCTGTTGATTGGTGTTTTTGGTGCCGCTTTGTTTTATGGCGATAGCGTGATCACTCCAGCCATTTCCGTGCTGAGCGCGGTTGAAGGTCTGGAAGTCGTCACCCCCCTGCTCAAACCCTACGTGCTACCCATCTCCATAGTTGTGCTCATCGCGCTGTTCGCAGTTCAAAGGTTTGGCACGGGTTTGGTGGGCAAATTGTTTGGCCCCGTGATCATTCTGTGGTTTGGCATGTTAGCGGTCACAGGCGTGAATGAAATCATCCAGCAACCAGCAATTTTGGCGGCTCTCAACCCCCTTAACGGCCTTGCTTTTTTACGTTCACAAGGCTGGCACATGTTTATTGCCGTTGGCGCCATCGTTTTGGCTTTCACGGGCGCAGAAGCGCTTTATGCGGACATGGGGCATTTTGACAAACGTCCGATTCAGATTGCGTGGCTGGGGCTGGTCTTGCCTGCACTGGCTATTAACTATATGGGGCAAGGCGCGTTGCTGATGCGTGATCCAAGTGCCATGGCCAACCCGTTTTACAAGCTGTTCCCAGAAGCATGGCTGCTACCTGCCGTCATTTTGGCGACATTTGCCACAGTGATCGCCTCTCAAGCGGTAATATCGGGCGCTTATTCGATGACCAAGCAAGCGATGCAACTTGGCCTGTTGCCACGTATGCAGGTGTTTTTTACCTCCACCAAAGAAGTCGGTCAAATTTACATGCCTGCCGTCAATTGGCTACTGCTGATCTCGGTTTTGCTTGCTGTTGTCGGTTTCGGTAGCTCATCGGCTTTGGCATCGGCATACGGCATTGCCGTCACCTTTACCATGCTCATCACCACTTTGCTGACGTTTTTCGTGGTTCGCCATGGTTGGGGCTACCCATTGTCGGTGGCCTTGGCTGCTACAGGCGTGTTTTTGGTGCTAGATACGCTTTTAGTGGTCGCTTGCTCGCTCAAATTCATGCAAGGCGGCTGGTTCCCGCTGGCATTGGGTATAGTCATCTTCACTGTTATGGCGACTTGGAAACGGGGTCGCGAGTTGTTGATCAGCCATATTCGGCAAGATGACCCAGAGTTACTGCCCTTCATCACCGCCTTGTCAGCGAACGAAACACCTCGAATCCCACGCACAGCCGTCTTTACTGTTGCCAATCCAGACACAGTGCCCCAAGCCTTGATGCACAACTTGAAGCACAACCAAGTATTGCACGAGCGCAATGTGATCCTCACGGTCAAATTTCATGATGTGCCATGGATACCCTTTGAAGAACGTGTACAGGTTACGCCCTTGGTAGCCGGCTTTTGGAAGATTGAAATGAACTATGGCTTCAAGAACACGCCAGATATTCCCAAAGCGCTGGAACTCTGCCAATCCAAAGGTAAGGGCAACGGTTTAGTGATCAACTTGTTTGAAACCTCATACTTCTTGAGCCGGGAAATCGTCGTACCCAACAAAGGCAATGGCATGGCGCAATGGCGTGAAGCGATGTTTGCGGTCATGTCTCGCAACGCTGGCAGCGTAGCGGACTTCTTCCGTTTACCCAACAACTGCGTGATTGAATTGGGGACGCGCGTACAGATTTGAACTTGAGTCGGCCTATTTGAGCTGTACCGAGCCGCTGACCGTGACCACCACGGTGCTTTTCCCGGCTTCCACCGGCACAGGCGCATCAGCAGACGCCGTTTTCATCGACATTTCCGCCATGCGGGGGCGGGGTGGGTAACCTTGGTCGCCAGCGTTGATAGCCACTTCGCGTACGTTGTAGGTGCTCATACCAAAGCTTTTCGCAATGTCTCCCGCTTTGGCGCGAAAGCGTTCAATCGCGGTGTTTTGGGCTTCGGTTTCTACCTTGGCGCGCTGTTCGCGGCTCAAACTGAAAGCCACATTGCCAATGGTTAGGGTTTGAATTTTGCCGGCTGCAGCGCTGATTTTGGCGAAATCTCGCCCTTCCAATACCAGCTCGGTTGTACCTTGCCAGCCGTTGATTTTGCCGTCTTTGGTGTAGCGCGGGTACAGGCTGAAGTTGCCAGTGCGCACCTCTAGCTGACCTGGTGATGATGCCCTTTTAGCCTCAACCAACGCCGTCTCTAGCGCAGTTTTGAGCTGCGTTTGCACCACGTTGGCATCAGCGGCTTCACGCGTGGTGCTCATGCTGATGGTGAGAATATCTTGCTGAACTTCAACCGCTGCATTGGCACTGAGCTGCACAATGTTCAGCGGCTCTCGGTAGCGCATTGCATCTTGAATATTTTGTGCAAATATAGCTGTAGCCGGCGTAATTATTGCCTGAATTGCTATTAATTTTATAGCAACCACAATGTGCTTATTCATAATATATGTATATCTCTATTGACTGCAATAATTTAAGCGGAAAAATAGACCGGCGTTTGCAATCGCTATTACTTTTGCCGAAGCTGCCTGCGAAGCTCCATCAGCTCCTCTTTGCTGAGGTGTTTTTCATTGATCTTAGCTGTCGCTGTTTCAACAGGTGCCAAGTTTACTTTACGAACGGTTTGCTCGTTGTTTGATGTGGGGCTAGCGTTGGCATTTACCGCAACATTGCCGTTAGTTTTGGCCTGAGCTTGTGCTTGTGCTTTTGCTTGCGCCAGCAAGATACGTTCGGTATTTCGGCTATGAAAATCCATCACCTTGGCAGCAATCCACTCAGGATAAATCCAAAAGGGTACTTCCAAACCGGCGTGGCTAGGCAGCGGCAGACATGCTGCCAAACATAAACCAAACTGAAGAAGTGCGCTATGAATTTTCATAAAATTGATAACGCTAACTGTAATAGATTGGTGTACCAAACGCATTCTTGTTGTAAAAAAACTATATACACAATTACGCAAGAGTTGTAAGAATTTGTCAAACTACGCCTACAAACTTGTTATTCAGCTTTCTAGGGTACAAAATACACTTTTGTAAATGTAACTGCGTTTTTGATGGTCGCTGATCGTCATACACCTTCAATTTAGGCGATAACTTACTTATGAACCAAACTACCACCCAAACCACCCGCATCTTGGTTGTTGACGACGACACCCGCATTCGAGACTTGCTGCGCAGGTACCTGACGCAGGAAGGATTCGACGTGATTTTGGCAGAAGACGGCAAGGCCATGGACAGGTTTATGCAGCGCGACGCGATTGACCTGATCGTATTGGACTTGATGATGCCCGGTGAAGACGGCTTGTCGATTTGCCGCCGTTTGCGCTCTGCGAACAATCGCATCCCCATCATCATGCTCACGGCAAAAAGCGAAGATGTGGATCGTATCGTGGGCTTAGAAGTAGGTGCTGACGATTATTTGAGCAAACCCTTCAACCCGCGCGAACTGCTGGCCCGTATCCATGCCGTACTGCGCCGCCGCCCAACGACAGAAGCGCCAGGCGCACCGTCCAGCGACGACACACCGGTACGTTTTGGCGACTATTTGTTTGACATGGCAGCCCGCAGTTTGACGAAAAATGGCGAAGATTTACCTCTCACAACAGGTGAATTTGCGATGCTGAAAACGCTGGTTCGTCACCCACGCATCCCTATGTCGCGTGACAAATTGGCTCAGCTGGCACGTGGACGCGAGTTTGAAGCGTTTGACCGCAGCTTGGATGTGCAAATCTCGCGTCTACGTAAGTTGATTGAAGTTGACCCTGCCAAGCCGCGCCATATACAAACTGTGTGGGGCGTGGGCTACGTGTTTGTGCCAGATACAGAGCAGTCCTTAGCCCAACATTGAATCCTTGATCCATTGGGTCGCTGGCTCCTTAACTTAAATTGTCAGTGTGTTTTAGACTTGCAGACTGATGTTTGCGCTTAAACTTGGCTTTAAACCCACGTTTAAGCCCAAGTCAAAGCCATGAAACTACGCCAACTGTTCCAAATCAGCCTGTTCTGGCGTACTTTTGTGCTGCTGGTGTTGCTGATTTTGGCGTCATCATTGGTTTGGTACCTCAGCTTTAAAACGCTGGAATCTGAGTCTCGTGCGCAGTTGTCGGCGCGGCAAATCAGTTCAGCGGTTAATCTAACGCGCAGTTCGTTGGTGCATGCCGACGCCATTTATCGGACCGCTCTGATCAAAAACATCTCAGAGCAAGAAGGTTTGCACATTCGCCCCCGCGAGCCCGAGGACAAAATTGCCACCTATGCGGTTGATAGCTTTCGGCTTCTCTTGGAGCGTGAACTGCAAAACCGACTGGGTAAGGATACTGTGGTGTCAGACCAAGTCAACGGCGTGCCAGGCTTGTGGGTCAGCTTTGAGATTCAGGGCGATCCCTATTGGCTGCAGACCGATTTGGTACGGATTGAAACCATCAACAGCCAAGCCTGGTTGTACTGGGTGGCTCTGGCGATAGCGATGTCGCTGATAGGTTCATTGGTGATTGGAGGTTTGCTGAATCGCCCGCTCAAAGAGCTTTCCTTAGCCGCCAACCATGTGCGTTTGGGGCATTTTGATCGCGTTAAGTTAAATGAAAACGTGCTTACGACTGAAATTCACCAAGTAAACCGTGGTTTCAACAAAATGACGACGCAATTGTCAAAAGTTGAAATCGACCGAACTGTCATGCTGGCTGGTATTTCGCATGACCTGCGTACGCCGTTGGCAAGGTTACGCTTGGAGACCGAGTTAAGCGTGTCGGACATCGGAGCTCGCGCAGAAATGAGTCAAGACATTGAGCAAATCAATGCCATATTGGGCAAATTTTTAGACTATGCCCGCCCCCATGTTTCGCAGCTGCTGGTGATCAATCTGGCCAACGTCGTCTCCACAGCCGCGCAAATCCTGAATCTCAACGCCAAAGATGCGCAAGATATTGAGGTGACACACCACATCCCGCCAGATTTGCAAGTCATGGCTGATACTGTGGAACTGCAGCGCGTGCTGACCAATTTGCTAGAAAATGCGCGCCGCTATGGCAAGTCAACTATTTACCCCGCTTACATGATGGAATCTGCGCCTGTGAGCCCTGCAGATCAAGACAAGCCAGGCAGTGCGTTAGACGAAGCCTGGTCACCCACGCGTTTGTTTGAAGAGCCTGATGACATTGCCAAAGTAGACATTGACGCCCATATTCAAGGCGATTGGGTGGTGCTGTCCGTGCGTGACCATGGCGGTGGCGTGCCTGCCGAAGCCTTAAAGCATCTCAACATGCCTTTTTTCAGAGCCAACGAAGCGCGCAGCAACGTGACAGGGACGGGCTTGGGCTTAGCGATTGTAGAAAAAGCCGTTCAAGGCATGCAAGGCAAGTTAACCCTGAGCAATTGGGGCGTACCAAACGCCAAAAACAAAGAGGGGCAGCAGGCGCAAGTCAAACGCCATGCCAACCAAGATGGCGGCTTTTTGGTAGAAATCAGCTTGATGCGCCCTGCGCACAAATTGGCGGCTCAAAATGCTGCGCTTGAAATGAAGAATAAGAAGAAAAATAACGTCAAATCTTGAGTATCACATGCTGAGAAGCACCACTGACCGGGCTTCCATACTTTTCAGCTCACCCACTGGGCCCATTTTTTCAGCCGTTTTGGCTTTGACGTTGACTTGCGACACGGTGATGCCCAAGGCAGCAGCAATGCGCTCGCGCATGTCGTTGATATAGGGTGCCAGCTTGGGCGCTTGCGCAATCACCGTGCTGTCGATGTTGATGATGGTGAAACCCTTGGCCTCAATCTGCTGCCCCGTTAACTGCAGCAGCACCCACGAATCCGCATCTTTGAAGTCTGCACTGGTATCCGGAAAATGCCGGCCAATATCGCCCAAACCCGCCGCACCCAACAGCGCATCGGTGATCGCGTGTAAGAGCACATCCGCATCCGAATGCCCCAGCAAACCGGTGCTGTGCGGAATCTCCACCCCGCCAATAACCAGCTTGCGCCCAGCCACCAGCGCATGTACGTCCCAGCCTTCACCAATACGAATGTTCATAATTTAGCCCTGCCCATGTCCTTTTGCCGCCAAAGCACGCTGCTTGTCCTTTTTGCTCGGGCGTTTGCCTTTGATGCCACCATTTTTAGGGTTATTCGGCGATTTCAAGCTCTCATCCAAGCTTCCGTCTTCATTCACCACAACTGGTTTGATGGATGCCAACACGATTTCAGGCTCAAACCCTTCAATCTGCTCGCGAATCAAATTCAAACCCTGGCGCTTTTCAATCAAGCGGAAATGCGCCTCGGTATCGGCACTCACAAAGCTGATCGCCACCCCGCTCTCACCCGCGCGGCCGGTGCGGCCAATGCGGTGGATGTAGTCTACGCTGGAGCGCGGCAGATCGTAGTTCACCACGGCAGCCAAGTTGGCGATGTCGATACCGCGTGCGGCCACGTCGGTCGCCACCACCACTTGCCACTTCTTCGCCTTGAAGTCCGCCAGCGTCTGCGTGCGATTCCCTTGGCTCAGCTCGCCATGGAAAGGCACAGCGTTCATCCCTGCGTTGTAAAGCTTGGTTGCGACCAATTCTGCAGCGTATTTGGTCGCCACAAAGACCAGCACCTGCTCCCAATCGCTGGTTTCAACCAATTTTTTCAGCAACATCGTGCGGCGTTTCGGGTCAACTTGAATCGCGCGCTGCAAAATAATCGGTGCGGTAGATGGCGTTGATTCGACCGCAATGCGAACCGGGTCGCGCAACAAGGTATCGGCCAAAGCCTGCACGTCTTTCGGAAATGTCGCTGAAAAGAACAAGCTTTGACGCTTTTCAGGCAGCAAAGCCAAAATCGCGGCCAGTTCTTCGGCAAAACCACCGGTGCGTATCGCGCCACCCGCCGAAGGATTACCACCCATGTCGAGGAGGCGATCCGCTTCATCCAACACCAGCATCTGCACCGAACCCAGTTTCAGCGCGTTGTGCGCCACCAAATCCAGCAAACGCCCAGGGGTGGCGACCACGATATCCGCCCCACCGCGCAAATTCATCATCTGCGGGTTGATAGACACACCGCCAAACAGCACGGCAACTTTCAGCTGCATCGGCAAATGCTGCGCCAAACTGCGGATCGATTCCCCCGTTTGCGCCGCCAGCTCACGTGTAGGTACCAAAATCAAGGCGCTGGTGTAGCGACCGGCATGGCGCACGCTGTGTGCATTGCCTTCTTGCATTTGAAGCAGCTGCTGCAACAACGGCAAACAAAATGCAGCCGTTTTGCCAGAACCCGTCTGCGCCGAAGCTAAAACGTCCTTCCCCGCCAAAACCGCAGGAATCGCCTCGGTTTGGATGGCGGTGGGCACTTCATAGCCTTGCAGCTTGACGGCGTTGAGGATGGCCGGGCTGAGGCCGAGGGTGTCGAAAGAGGGAGCAAATATAGATTTCATACGCCCATTGTAACCGCTTAAATACGTGTAAACCCGTATTTAAACCCCTAAATACGACTATAGCCGGCGTATTTATTGCCTTAAGTGCTATTTAATTTATAGCAAAATCAAGTCTTATAACTCTCATCCATCCGATCCAACTTGCGCAGCAGCGCAGGCCAAGCCAACGCTGCGCCCTGCCCTGCAGTGGCTACTTTCATGATGCCCAAGTTCGCATCGCACACCGTTTGCGGAATCAAATTCAATGGCCCGCCAGCGGCTTGGGCGTCGATTTGGATGCGGCAGCTGTTCTCGAAGGTGTACATGTGCAAAAACGCGTCTTGGATGGTTCTGCCCACGGTCAAGAGCCCGTGGTTGCGTAAAATCAGGTAATTGGCTTTTCCTAGATTGGCTTGTAGGCGTGGCTTCTCTAAGGCGTTCAACGCCACACCTTCGTAGTCGTGGTAGGCCAAAGACGCCAAAACAAAGGTCGACTGCTGGCTGAGCGGCAGCAAACCTCCCTTTTGCGCGCTCACCGCTATGCCCGCCCGCGTGTGCGTGTGCAGTACGCAGCCCGCGTCTTCCCGCAGCTCGTGCACGCAGCTATGAATGGTGAAACCAGCAGGGTTCACGGGGTAGGCGGATTCGCTCAATTTGTTGCAGCTTTGGTCGATTTTCACCAAGCTGGACGCGGTGATTTCGTCAAACATCAGCCCGTAAGGATTGATCAAAAAGTGATGCTCAGGCCCCGGAATGCGGGCGCTGACGTGCGTGAAGACCAAATCGCTCCAGCCGTAGGCGGCGATCAAGCGGTAGCAAGCGGCGAGGTCAACGCGCAGCTGCCATTCTTCGGCGCTGACTTTGTCTATGAGTGAAGCTATGTTTAACATCTCTATTTTTCCTTTTGGTTAAATAACGAATTTTACTTACGAATCAACTACTTCCGTTCGGGTTGAGCCTGTCGAAACCCTTCGACAAGCTCAGGGCGAACGGGGGTGTTTTCAGGCAGCTTGCTTTTCAATCGCCGCTTTATAAACTGAGTTTTTCGGCGACGCCATCAAGCGCCGCAGCATCGGCTCAAAGGTGCTGACGGGGTAGATCTCGCCGTTCGGGTCAAACGCTAGGTTATCGTACTTGGCAACAAACTCTTCGGTTTGCTTATAAAACGGGTTATCTTGGAACATGTCTCGCATGTCGCGGTTCAACCCGATGTAGTGGAAGAAGTTGTATCCCTGAAAAATACCGTGGTTTTGCACCATCCACAAGTTAGCCTCTGAGACAAAGGGTTTCAAAATAGCCGCAGCAATATCGGGGTGGTTGAACGAACCCAGCGTATCACCAATATCGTGCAGCAGCGAGCAGCACACATATTCCTCATCCCGCCCATCTTTGAGCGCCAGTGTCGCGGTTTGCAAGCTATGGCTGTAGCGGTCAATCGGGAAACCGCCAAAATCGCCATCTAACATTTTGAGGTGATCTAAGGCCCTGTCCGGCAGCGATTTCGCCATTTTCATCGCCTCAGGCACGATCAAGCCGACCCAGTCCGAGGGGGTGCTGTCTTGCATGCGGGTGAAGGTGGCGCGAGCGGTCATGGCTTGTCTCCTGCTTGGATTTAAATTATTCCACCAGTGTCGCCTAAGCACAAACGGGGCGCTGTCACCTTGGGCACATATATTGAGGGCTTACACTATAGTGAAGACAGGAAATCTGTCCACTATTTACACTTAAGTTGGGTTCTTTTGAAATGATCCGTAAATTCTTATTCGGCGCACCCCTTTGGAGTTTTGCCGTCCCGGTAGCCACCTGCGTGGTCCTAGGCGCTGTCTGGGGCCGCCCGCTGGACTGGATGCTTCTTCTTTTGGTCGCAACCGCCTTGATAGCAGCCGTTTTCGTGGCGGTACACCACGCCGAGGTGATCGCTTTGCGCGTGGGTGAGCCTTTTGGCACGCTGGTTCTGGCCTTGGCCATCACCATCATCGAGGTGTCGTTGATCATCTCGCTGATGCTGTCCGGCGGTGCATCGACAAGCGCTCTGGCCCGCGACACGGTGTACGCGACGGTGATGATCGTCTGCAACGGCACCGTCGGGCTGTGCCTGCTGATGGGCGCCATGCGGCACCGTGTGCTCACCTTTCGGGTCGAAGGCACCACCCCGGCCCTGTCGGTGCTCGCCACCCTCACCGTTTTGACGCTGGTATTGCCCTCCTTCACCTCCTCCACATCGGGCCCCACCCTGTCCCCCATCCAGCTGGGCTTTGTGGGTTTGGTCTCGATCACGCTGTATGGCGTGTTTGTGTTTGTGCAGACCGTCCGCCATCGCAGCTATTTTTTGCCCATGGACGTGGCGTCTGAAGAGCACGAAGTCGCCCCGCCCCCGGCGTCAGCAGCGCTGATGAGTTTCGCCCTGCTGTTGCTGTGTCTGGTCGCCGTCGTTGGCCTTGCCAAGGCGCTGGCTCCCAATATCGAAGCGGTGCTCCAGGCCACGTCCGCCCCGAAAGCGGTCATCGGCATCGCCATCGCGCTCATGGTGCTGCTTCCCGAAACCTTGGCCGCCGTGCGGACCGCGCTGCGCAACCGCATGCAGACCAGCTTCAATCTGGCGCTGGGTTCTGCGCTCGCCACCATCGGCCTGACCATCCCCGCCGTGGCCGCCACCTCGCTTATTCTGGGCTTGCAACTGGACCTCGGGCTGCCGCCCAAGGAGATGGTGCTGCTCATGCTGACACTGGTGATTTCAGCCATGACCCTGGCCGGCGGGCGCTCCACCGTGCTGCAGGGGGCGGTACATCTCGTGTTGTTTGCGGTGTTTCTGTTTCTGGCGATTGTGCCGTGATAGCAGTGTGAATCCGCTCGCGTTTTAAGGCTTATAGCGTAAAAACAGGTAAAAATAGGCTTAAATTCGCCTCTAGCCGGCGTATTTATTGCCTAAGTCGCTATGAAAATCATAGTAATTTGCAATTACCGCTTCTCAGGCGACAAACCCGCAATTGTCGCTACCAGCTTCGCATAAGCCACCAAATCCACTGGTCTGTGCTTCTGCGTGCTGCCTTCAGAGTCATTCCCCAAGAAGTTGCCGTTTTTCCAGTCCGTTGAAGGCCGAACCGGCCGCTGCACAAACCCACCGCCGCAGTTCGGGCAAGCATTGCTCTTCAAAACCGTCTCAACGCAGGTGGCGCAAAACGTGCATTCGAAGCTGCAGATGCGGGCTTCGAGAGACTCGGGTGGCAACGATGTGTTGCAGTGTTCGCAGGCGGGGCGGAGTTCTAGCATGATTGTTCCTTGTTGTGAATATTTCACTTCAATGTTATACTTAAATATAACAAAAAGGAGTTTCAAATGTACGCGACCTCATTACGCAAAGTTGGCGGTTCCGCCATGATTGCAATTCCGCCCTCCATTATCAACATGCTGAACCTGCACATTGGCGAAAACGTGAGCCTAGAGCTGGACAGCAGTAATGCTATTGTGATCAAGCCTTTGCAGCGCAAACGCCCCACCTTGAGTGACTTGTTAGCCCAATGCGACGCAAAAGCGCCCCTGCCCACAACAGATGCCGAGTGGGATGCGCTACGCCCCGTGGGTAACGAGCTTCTATGAAACGCGGCGATATCTACATGGTCTCGCTCGACCCCATTGCAGGCCACGAGCAAGGTGGCCACCGCCCCGTGATGATCGTCTCAGCCACGGCATTCAACAAATTAACGCAAACCCCTGTGATTGCGCCCATTACCAACGGCGGGAACTTTGCGCGAATTCGCGGCTTTGCTGTTGAACTGGTGGGCACGAAAACCCAAGGCGTCGTGCGCTGCGACCAAGTGCGAACGCTGGATATTTTGGCAAGAAAAGCCCGCAAAATTGAAAGCGCACCTGCTGCGGTGATTGAAGCGGTTGTGGAGGCTATTACGCCTATATTTGAGTGAATGGGGTTAAATCAGGCTCTAGCCGGCGTATTTATTGCCTAAGCAGCTATAAAAAACATAGTAAATTGCGCTGGATTCGAACTACCGCTTTTCAGGCGGCAAACCATTGATAGCCGCTACCAGCTTCCCATAAGCCACCAAATCCACCGGTCTGTGCTTCAGCGTTTTGCTGGCTGGGTCATTCTCCAAAAAGTTACCGTTTTTCCAGTCCCTAAATGGCCGAACCGGCCGCTGCACAAACCCGCCGCCGCAGTTGGGGCAGGTATTGCTCTTCAAAACCGTTTCAATACAGGTCGCGCAAAACGTGCATTCGTAACTGCAGATGCGGGCTTCTAGGGAATCAGGCGGCAACGATGTGCTGCAGTGTTCGCAGGTGGGGCGGAGTTCTAGCATGTTTGATTCAATCCTGAATGTTTACCCTATCAATTCGACTCTAGCAAGCGTATTTATTGCCTAATTAGCTACTTAATATATAGCAAAAATCACCACCAAACTCGGCTGCGCGCTCGCGCCGCTACGTGCGTCCAATTCCGCGCTAGGGTCAGCGCATAAACTGCTATCAATACCAAGATAACGACTGCTGCGATGTTGTCTATGCTCAAGTGGTCATACCATTGCATAGGTTGACCGTAAGGATTGCTTCTTGGCTCTAGCGTGAACAAATATGCGACCATCCGCCAACAAACCGCGGCTAGCAAACCGTTTGCCAACCAAGCTAGCAAGATCGGCAAAAGAGAACCCCGTGCTGCAATGGCAGCAACGGCGCAGTAAAGCAAACCGATGCCAATGAAAAAAAGCGCAATTGATCCGGCCACGGGCAAAAGTGCAAAGCCATAGACCAATACAGCGATTGAAATCCACCATTGTGTTTTATTTATTTGAGTCACAGCTCTCATCACTTTAGATTTATTGTGGAAAAATAAATTACCCAACGAATCTATTTAGCATCCACTATACTTTAAATAGCACTTTAGTCAATAAACACGCCGGCTACAGCCTAAAATACCCGCTATGGCGACCGATGCAGTCTAGGCGCTGACAGCAGCTGCAGATTCTCATTCACCGCCGCTTCCACATTTTTATGTTTCGCCATCAGCCCGCCCACGATCATGGCGGCTTTGAGTTGGTTGAGGTCTTTGATGGTGGGGGCTACTTTGATTTGCGCTATCGCCGCGTCGGTGTTGCCGCTTTTGATGACTGCGAGCACTTTGGTGCCCCATTCGCTGGTTTTTGCCATGATTTAGTTCCTTTTTTAAAGCTGACGCTATTATTTACGTAGCGCTTGCAGCTTTGAAAACGCCGAGGCCATCGCAGAAGGGGCTTGTGCAACGGGTTGGTGGCCCTGATGATTATTGACACGCTGTTGTTGCCCTCTTCCAGCGCCTTCGAATCTATTATTGCCCTGTTCGTTCCGCTGTGCCGGCTTTTCACCCA
>JAYUCJ010000310.1:0-16881 GCA_043740415.1 Polaromonas sp.
ATATTGTCGCCGAGGATCAGCGCCACCGGATCGCCGTTGATAAAACGCCGTCCCAACAGGAACGCCTGGGCGATGCCCTCCGGGCGTGGCTGCTCGAGGTACTCGATGCGCAAGCCGAGATGGCTGCCGTCGCGGAACAATTCGCGGTAGCGCGGCAGGTCCTTGGGCGTGGAAATGATCAGTATCTCGCGGATGCCGGCGAACATCAGCGTGGACAGTGGATAATACACCATCGGTTTGTCGTACACCGGCAGCAATTGCTTGCTCAGTGCCAGTGTGGCAGGGTGCAGGCGCGTGCCTGAACCGCCAGCTAAGACGATGCCTTTGCGGGGGGTTTGATATTTAGCAGTTGGGGTGATGGGTTGTGAGGTCATAGCGATTTATAAGTTTTTATAAAATTTCACAGTATTTCAGTGAGCATCCGCGCCACACCCTGCTGCCAGGGTGGCAAATACAAGTTAAACGCAGTTTGCAATTTCAAAGTGTCTAATTTAGAGTTAAAAGGTCGTCTAGCCGGCGTAGGATATGCCTGAGTAGCTATCTTATGAATAGCATTTTGAGCTGCTTTGATGTCCACACCTGCGTTTCTTGCGTGCTCAATCACCAGCGACGCATAGCCATGCCACGAGGTGGCGCCACTGGCGACCAAGTGGTACAAACCGGCTAATTCATGTCGAAGTGGCTGCGTTTGAACGCGTTGCAATGCCAGCGCGGTGATATCCGCCAGCAAATCCGCCCCAGTTGGCGCACCGATCTGGTCGTCAATCACGCTTAAACTGTCGCGCTCTTTGGCCAGGCGCAGCATGGTTTTGGCAAAGTTGCCACCGCGTGCGGCGTAGACCCAGCTGGTTCTGAAAATCAGGTGTTTGGCACAGTTTGCCGCCACGGCTTGCTCGCCTTCCCACTTGGTTTGGCCGTACACACTCAGCGGCGATGGCGTGTCGGACTCTTTCCAAGCTTGGCTGCCCGAGCCGTCAAACACATAATCGGTCGAATAATGCACCAGCCAAGCGCCCAGTTTTTGCGCCTCAGCCGCAATCACGCCGGGTGCCAGGGCGTTGATGGTGCGGGCCAAGTCAGGCTCAGACTCCGCCTTGTCCACGGCGGTATGCGCTGCAGCGTTGACGATGATGCTGGGTTTGACCAGGCGCACCGTTTCAGCCAAGCCGGCAAGATTGGTGAAATCACCGCAAAAATCGGTACTGTCAAAATCAACAGCAACCACCTCGCCCAGCGGCGCTAAGCTGCGTTGCAGCTCCCAACCGACTTGGCCACCCTTACCGAATAGAAGGATTTTTTGAACTTGCATACTAGTTAGCTGGCATATTGCTTGTTCACCCATTCGCGGTAACTGCCATTTTGCACATGGCTCACCCAATCGGCATGGCTTAAATACCATGCAACGGTTTTTTGGATACCTGATTCAAAGGTTTCTGCCGGCTTCCAGCCCAGTTCTTTTTCAATCTTGCTGGCGTCAATGGCGTAGCGTCTGTCATGGCCGGCGCGGTCGGTCACATAGGTGATCTGCTCGGCGTAGCTTTTACCGTCAGCGCGGGGCTGCAATTCATTGAGCAACTTGCAAATCGTGTTCACAATCTCGACGTTAGGCTTCTCGTTCCAGCCGCCCACGTTGTAGGTTTCACCCAACTTGCCCGCTTCCAGCACACGGCGAATCGCACTAGCGTGGTCTTTCACGTAGAGCCAATCGCGAATTTGCTGGCCGTCACCGTAAATCGGCAGGTTTTTACCCGCCAAGGCATTCACAATCATCAGCGGAATCAGCTTTTCAGGGAAGTGGTAGGGGCCGTAGTTGTTGCTGCAATTGGTCGTCAGCACCGGCAGGCCGTAGGTGTGGTGGTAGGCGCGTACCAAATGGTCGCTGGCTGCTTTGCTGGCTGAATAAGGGCTGTTCGGCTCGTACTGGTGTTTCTCGGTGAAGCACGGCTCATTGGGAGCGAGCGAGCCATAGACCTCGTCGGTCGATACATGCAAAAATCTAAAGTCCGTCTTAGCAGCGCCTTCTAATTTGCCAAAATATCCACGCACCGCCTCCAGCAGGTGAAACGTGCCCACAATATTGGTCTGAATAAAATCCTCCGGCCCATGAATAGAGCGATCCACATGCGACTCCGCCGCAAAATTCACCACCGCACGGGGCTGGTGTTTGGCCAAAAGAGAGTCCATCAAAGCCCTGTCGCCGATATCGCCCTGCACAAAAACGTGGCGTTTGTCGTTAGCCAGCGACGCTAAATTCTCCAAATTCCCGGCGTAAGTCAGTTTGTCCAAATTAAGCACCGGTTCGTCATGCGCTGCCAACCAGTCCAACACAAAGTTGGCCCCAATAAACCCCGCCCCGCCCGTGACCAAAATCATGCCAAACTCCTAAGAAGATGTTGAACGCACTACTAATATGAATACATGTAGCCAATACTGCTAGGATTATCGCTGTTTTGAAGCCCGTCAATTAAATAGTAAATACCCCTCTTACCCTCCGCCCGCCCCCGAGAGCCATGACAACAAACCCTTCAAAAAAAGACAAGCCAATAGATGTGCCGCACGATGGCCTGACACGTTGCCCGTGGTGCGAAAGCAAAAGCCTGGATCGGCGTTACCACGACACCGAATGGGGCGTTCCCATGCATGACGACAGGGATTTGCTGGAGCTCCTCACGCTTGAGGGAGCGCAGGCGGGCTTGAGTTGGAGCACGGTATTGGCCAAGCGTGAGGGCTACAAGCGCATCTTTAAAAACTTTGATGCCCAAAAAATAGTGGCATTTTCTGAGGCCGATATCGCCGCCGCCCTGGCCGACCCCGGCATTGTGCGTAACAAGCTGAAAATCAACAGCACCATTGGCAATGCCCGCGCCTACTTGGCCGTGCAGGCAAAGTACGGCAGTTTTGATGCTTTTTTATGGCAAGTCGTGGGCGGTAAACCCATTGTGAACAAAAGGAAATCGTTTATCGAAGTGCCGGCAAAAACCGCAGAATCAGACGCCATGAGCAAAATGCTGCTAGCCCACGGTTTTAAATTCGTCGGCTCCACGATTTGCTATGCGTTTATGCAGGCAAGTGGCATGGTGAATGACCATTTGCAGGGTTGTTATCGCCATAAAGAAGTTCTGAGTAAATAACTTTGAAATATTCCTCTAGCCGGCGTATTTGTTGCCTGAGTAGCTTTAAATAATATAGTAATTTACGGAATTTTTGCATTATTTTAACTGAAAAAAAAGAGTAACTATGAATACTAATGATAAAGTTCAATTTGAACAGGTTTCACTGGAATTTATTATTGAAAATTCATATAAGAACTTTGAAAAATCAATATCTTCCGTTAAAACAAAAATATTTTTAATAAATGGCTTTGTTGATAAAGATAGTGCCATAAAAGCAGCATTGAAGAGACGGAAACCTCAAATAGACAGAAGAAAAAAACTCAGTGATGTAGACGAAAACTATATTTCACTACTTGATGAGTATGCAGCTGATGCCGAGGAATACATTAGTTGGGTACGCTCTGAAAATGGTGTGCCTTTATACAAAGATGCACTCGTGTCGTATTGCACAGCATTTGAAAACTGCTTGAAATCCATTGCACTTGCATTTTTCTTGGCTGAAAATGAGTTAGATGCAAATTTGAGCGCGCAAATCATTATTCCAAGTGAAAAACTAACTCGTGCTAGAAAAGAAATTACAAACCAATGGGATGAAAGATACCCACGTGATATGCCAAAAGTACGGAACTTTTTTGAATTAGCAATACGTGGGAAAAAGGCAGCAAAAAAATTTCCATACTTAGCGAAAGATATATCTGAAGGAGACTGGGAAATTTGTGATGGGGCTTTTAAGCTTAGAAATACTTTAGTACACAATTTAGGAGTTATGAAAGAGCAAATTACCGTGGGTGAGCATTCTTTTTATCTCCGTGATCCAATAGAACTTGATAAGAGCCATGATGCATTAGTGCGCAATACATTTTTGAATATTCTCAGCCCGTTTGACTTAAATTTTCTTGATTTGGATCTTTGAAATTTAAAGGTAAAAATTCTCAGTTTAGATGCAAGTTATTATGTCTCTAGCCGGCGTATTTATTGACTTAATAGCTATAAATAAAATAGCAAATGAGACGCAAAAAACGCCTCAAATACGAATATTTG
This sequence comes from Polaromonas sp., assembly GCA_043740415.1. GTDB lineage: Bacteria > Pseudomonadota > Gammaproteobacteria > Burkholderiales > Burkholderiaceae_C > Aalborgiella. The sequence goes on from JAYUCJ010000310.1 coordinate 4,155, forward strand.
AGGCGCTTTTGCTGACTTGAAACCCGTTTAAAAGTGAATCCCCTGCATCATCGAAGCCATCGCTGTCGCTTCTGGTGACAGGGTCGGTTTCGCTGATTTGTCACCCTTGGCAGCTGCGCTGTCTGGGAACATGCGGAAGGTGGTGTTCATCAAGATTTGCGCGACGCGGGGGGCGGCGACGTGCAGCAGGCCGACGGAGGTGCCCAAGCGGGTGGCGATTTGAACCGGTTTTTCGACGCAGGCGCGGATGATCATGTCTGCCGCTTCCTCGGGCATCAAGAGCGGCATGCTGTCGTAAATCTTGGTCGGTGCGGTCATCGGGGTGCGCACCAAAGGCATTTTGATGGTGGTGAAAGAGACGCCCTGGTCGGCATACTCGCAAGCGGCGCAGTTGGTCCAGGCGTCTAGCGCCGCTTTGCTGGCCACATAGGCAGCAAAGCGCGGCGCATTGACCAGCACGCTGATGGAGCTGATGTTGACGATGTGTCCCCTGCGCTTGGCGACCATACCTGGTAGCAAGCCCATGGTGATGCGCAGCGCGCCGAAGTAGTTGAGTGCCATCGTCCGTTCAAAGTCGTGAAAGCGGTCATAGCTGGCCTCAATCGCGCGGCGGATGGAGCGGCCTGCGTTGTTGATCAAGAAATCCACGCCGCCGTGGTTTGCTTCCAGCTTTTGCACAAATTCGGCACATTGCGTTTCATCAACGATATCGACGGAATAGGTGAAGACTTTGGCGTCTTTACCGGCTGCCGCGACAATGGTTTTCTTGGCTTCTGCCAATTGCTCTTCCCCACGTGCGCAGATGATCGTGGTCGCACCTGCCTCAGCAAAGCGGCAAGCTGCTGATAGGCCAATGCCAGACGAGCCACCGGTGACGAGCACCACTTTTCCGCCAACCGTGCCTTTGAGGCTGCGGTCTATGAAAAGCGATGGGTCAAGATGACGCTCCCAATAATCCCACAGCACCCAGGCGTAGTCTTTCAGGTTCGGGCATGCAATGCCGCTGCCTTTGAGCGCGGCGTCCAGCTCACGCCTGTCATATCGCGTAGGCCAATTGACAAACTCGAAGATATCTTCAGGTAAATCCAAGTCTTTCATGATGGCTTTGCGCACCCGGCGCACGGGGGCGAGTGCCATCATGCCTTTTTTCACACTTTTGGGGATAAAGCCCAGCAAAGCCGCGTTGATAAAGAGGTTCATCTTGGGCGCGTGCGCGGCTTTGCTGAAAATATCGAGCACATCACCCACGCGGTAGCCCATGGGGTCAACGATGTGGAAAGCTTTGCCTTTGATGGTTTTGCTGTCCTTGGTGTGGCTGACGTGGTCAATGCTGTTGACGACAAAATCCACCGGTACGATGTTGATGCGTCCGCCCTCGATGCCGACCGATGGCATCCACGGCGGCAAGATCTGGCGCATGCGCTGGATGAGTTTGAAGAAGTAGTAGGGGCCATCCACCTTGTCCATCTCACCGGTGGTGCTGTCGCCCACCACAAAAGCGGGGCGGTACACCGTCCAGGCGCTTTTGTATTCTTTGCGGACGATTTTTTCGCTCTCGTGCTTGGTTTTGAAGTAGGGGTGGTCGTAGTTTTCAGCCTCGTCAAACATGTCCTCACGGAACACGCCTTCGTACAAGCCCGCTGCTGCAATGCTGCTGACGTGGTGGAAATGCCCCACATCGATGGCTTTGGCAAACTCAATGGTGTTGCGGGTGCCGTCGATGTTGACGGCGATTTGGCTGGCTTCGTCAGCGCTCAGGTCGTACACCGCTGCCAGATGGTAAAAATGGTCGATTTTGCCTTTGAGTGCCTTTACTGCGTCTACAGCAACGCCCAGTTTTTTGCTGGTCAAATCGCCATAAACGGGAACGGCACGTTTTGCATCAACGTTCCAGTAATCCCGCAAACCTGCAACTTTACCTTCACTCTCTTTGCGAATCAAAAAGTGGACGACAGCGCCTTTGCGCTCTAGCAGTTTTTTAACCAGCCGTTTGCCAATAAAACCCGTTGCACCCGTGACGAAATATTGCATAGTAAAGCTCCAAATGAATCAATCATTCTTGCCCAATTTGGCTCACGTGGTATTCAGCGTAAACCCGCAGTTACCGTATTACTTGCTAGTCCTTAGACTCTAGATTTCTAGTACCCAGCACCTAAACAGCTAGCCTTTCTAAGGTTAAAGTAACTCCACACAACGCACAAGGCGTTTGTCACAGCTTTTTCCTGCTTTACTTTTAACTTTGGAGGCCCAATGGTCAAGAAATTACACAAATCTGTCGATCAAACGCAAGCCCACGCCGCTACAGGCGCACAGTTGGCCAGCAGCGTTAAAGACTCGGCACAGCAAATCTGGCTGGCGGGTTTGGGCGCTTTCTCCAAGGCACAAGCCGAAGGCGGCAAAGTGTTTGAAACTTTGGTCAAAGACGGCATGGGCATGCAGCGCAAGACGCAAGCAGCCGCAGAAGAGAAAATCTCAGAAGCCACCAGCAAAATGACCACCATGGCCAACGGCATCACTGCTAAGGCGACGGGCGTGGCAACAGACATCACAGCCAAAGCCACCGGCCAGTGGGACAAGCTGGAAAACATCTTTGAAGAGCGCGTGGCCAAAGCTTTGAGCAAAATGGGCATGCCAACTGCCAAAGAAGTGCAAGATTTGGCTAAACGCGTTGATGAATTGAGTGCTCATTTGAAAAAAGCACCAGCTAAGCCAGCTTCCAAAGCAGCTGCAGCACCTAAAGCGGCGGTTAAAACAGTCGTTAAAAAAGCTGTAGTCGCTAAAAAAGTGGCGGTTAAAGCTGAAAAAGTAGCTGCAAAACGCGCTCCAGCAAGCAAATAAAGCTGCAAAATCTGCCGATTCGGGTCGGCCAGAGTCAAAAAGAACGCTGTGCGCTCTTTTTTATGCATGCTTACATTTGAATGGCGTAAATCGTCTAAAATAGGTGTCAAATATGGCTATAGCCGGCGTATTTATTGTCTAAATAGCTATCATAAATATAGCAAATTGAGGGTAATAAATGATGCATCAACGCATCTTGCTCGCCTAAACCCCCCAAATATTCATTCTTAAAAGGCTACTAAGTGTTCAAAAACGCCCTCATTTACCGCATTGCACCGACTTGGACGGCTGATTTAGAGCTGATTGAAGCGGGTTTAGAAGCGGCGCGTTACGTTGAATGCGGTGCAAGCCAAGAGAAAGCTGTCGGTTGGACTGAGCCTAGAGGTGAAGAGAATGGCTTGTTGGCGGAGTCTGTCGCTGGGCAAATCGTGCTGAAGCTGATGGTAGAGGTGAAAGCCGTGCCTAGCTCGGTGGTTAACCGCAAAGCCAAAGAAGAATTGTTGAAAATAGAGGCCGCAACTGGACGCAAACCGGGCAAACGCGAGACGAAAGAGATCAAAGAAGACATCAAACTGTCGCTGATGCCACTGGCGTTCACCAAAATTTCCAGCGTGCTGGTGTGGATTGATGCCAAAACGCAACTGCTGACGATTGGCGCTTCCAGCACGGCCAAAGCAGACGAGGTCATCACTTACTTGGTGAAATGTTTGGATGGTTTCTCAGTCATGCCGCTGAACACCCAAACCTCAAGCGCTGTGGCGATGGCGGACTGGTTGGCGACGCAAACGCCGCCATCGGGCTTCACGATTGACCGAGAATGCGAGTTGAAATCGCCCGATGAAAGCAAGGCTGTGGTGCGATATTCGCGTCATCCCTTGGATATTGAAGAAGTGAGCGCTCACATAACCAACGGAAAAGTGCCGACGAAGTTGGCGTTGACCTGGATGGATAGGGTGTCGTTTGTGCTGACCGATACCTTGCAAATCAAAAAAATCGCATTCTTAGATGGTGTGTTTGATGGCACTTCTCAGGAAAAAGAGGATGGTTTTGATGCGGATACGGCGATTGCGACAGGTGAGTTGCGGCAGTTGATTCCTGAATTGCTGGCGGCTTTGGGTGGTGAAATGACGATTGGCGAGCCTATCAGCACTTAATAAACAGCGAAAGAGCAAAAAACATAGAAATTTAGACGACTCAAACTATGAAATGTCGTAAATAGTCATAAATAAGTTGAACGAGCGCTAAATCTATGCCATAATCGAGGGCTCGGTTAATACAAAGTTGCAAGACTAGTAGTGATCGGGTATCTGCCTAACGGAAGTGCTGCGAGTGGTTTGCAGTGTGGACGACAGGCCCAAGACTGATCGATAGCATTCAATGGTGGATGCAATTGGGAAAGTTGGGAATAAACGAAATGATCCAAACAGAAACACGATTAGATGTTGCCGATAACACCGGCGCGAAGTCCGTACTGTGCATTAAGGTGCTCGGTGGTTCTAAGCGTCGCTACGCAAGCGTAGGCGATGTTATCAAGGTAAGTATTAAAGAAGCTGCTCCACGCGGTCGCGTCAAAAAAGGCGAGATCTATAGCGCGGTAGTGGTGCGTACGGCCAAAGGTATTCGTCGCGCCGACGGATCATTGGTCAAGTTTGACGGCAATGCGGCAGTTTTGCTCAACGCCAAGTTGGAGCCTATCGGCACCCGCATCTTTGGACCGGTGACGCGTGAATTGCGCACTGAGAAGTTCATGAAGATCGTGTCATTGGCTCCTGAAGTTTTGTAAGGACGCATCCATCATGAACAAAATTCGCACAGGCGACGAAGTGGTTGTGCTCACAGGGCGTGACAAAGGCAAGCGCGGTAAAGTATCCGTTCGCCACAGTGAGACGCACGTCATTGTTGACGGCATCAACATGGTCAAAAAGCATGCCAAGCCAAACCCGATGAAGGGTGTGACGGGCGGCATCGTTGAAAAAACCATGCCTATCCACCAGTCCAACGTGGCCATTTTCAATGCAGCCAGCGGCAAGGCTGACCGCGTAGGTATCAAATTAACTGCTGACGCCAATGGCAAAGTAGTGCGCGCACGCGTCTACAAGTCAACTGGCTTAGAAATCAAGGCGGCATAACCATGGCACGTTTACAACAACAATACCGCGAAACAATTGCTCCGGCGATGGTTGCCAAGTTTGGCTACACATCAGCGATGCAAGTGCCGCGATTGACAAAAATCACGCTCAACATGGGTGTGAGCGAAGCGGTCTCCGACAAGAAGGTCATGGACAACGCAGTTGCTGACCTCACAAAAATCGCGGGTCAAAAACCTGTCGTGACTGTGGCGAAGAAGCCAATCGCTGGTTTTAAAATCCGCGAAGGTCAAGCCATCGGTTGCATGGTCACTTTGCGTGGCGTGCAGATGTGGGAATTCTTGGATCGTTTCGTGACCGTGGCTTTGCCTCGTGTACGTGACTTCCGTGGTATTTCTGGTCGCGCATTTGACGGTCGTGGTAACTACAACATCGGCGTTAAAGAGCAGATCATTTTCCCTGAAATTGAATACGACAAAGTTGATGCTTTGCGCGGTCTCAATATCAGTATCACCACAACGGCTAAAACTGATGAAGAGTGCAAAGCATTGCTCACAGCGTTCCGTTTCCCGTTCAAAAACTGAGGTGACACGTGGCTAAACAAGCATTAATTCAACGCGAAATCAAGCGCGACAAATTGGTTGCAAAGTACGCAAAAGTACACGCAGACAACAAAGCAATTGCAAATGATGCAAAAGCAACCGAAGAGCAGCGCGCTGCCGCTCGCTTGGTTTTGCAAAAACTCCCACGCAATGCGAACCCGACTCGTCAACGTAACCGTTGCGCGATCACAGGTCGCCCACGTGGTACGTTCCGTCAGTTCGGCTTGGCTCGCGCCAAGATCCGTGAGATGGCTTTCGCTGGGAATATTCCCGGTATCACCAAAGCCAGCTGGTAAGTCAGGAGATTAAACATGAGCATGAGTGATCCAATCGCCGACTTGCTAACTCGCATTCGTAATGCGCAGATGGTGGCGAAGCCCGCAGTAGCGGTGCCCTCTTCTAGAGTAAAAGTGGCTATTGCCCAAGTCTTAAAAGACGAAGGTTATATCGATAGCTTTGAAGTAAAAACTGAAGGCGGCAAAGCTGAACTTCAAATTACTTTGAAATACTATGCGGGTCGTCCCGTGATTGAGCGCATTGAGCGCGTCAGTCGCCCAGGCCTACGCGTCTACAAAGGCCGTGATGACATTCCTCAAGTCCAAAACGGCATGGGTGTTGCCATTGTGACTACGCCACAAGGCGTTATGACTGATCGCAAAGCACGCGCTACCGGTATCGGTGGTGAAGTGTTGTGCTACGTCGCTTAATTTAATTAATGCACGGCACACAGGAGAAATAATAAATGTCACGAATTGGAAAAATGCCAGTGTCCATCCCAGCGGGTGTGGATGTGGCGATTAATAACGGCATGATCAATATCAAGGGTACGGGTGGCGCATTGTCTCTCGCACAAAATGCATTGGTCAGCATCGTCAATAATGCTGGTGCACTCACTTTTGCTCCGGCAAATGAGTCACGTGAAGCAAATGCCATGACAGGCACGATGCGTCAGTTGGTAAACAACATGGTTGTTGGTGTGACCAAGGGTTTTGAGAAAAAATTAACCTTGATTGGTGTGGGTTACAAGGCGGCAGCGTCAGGTAATAAACTCAATTTGGCGGTTGGTTACTCTCACCCGGTCAACAAAGACATGCCAGCTGGCATCACGGTGGCAACACCCTTGCCAACAGAAATCATCATCAAAGGTGCAGATCGCCAACGTGTTGGTCAAATTGCAGCCGAGATTCGTGCTATTCGTCCACCAGAGCCTTACAAAGGCAAAGGCATCCGTTATTCGGATGAGAAGATCACGATCAAAGAGACTAAGAAGAAATAAGGAACTGCAACATGTTGACCAAAAAACAGCAGCGACTACGTCGTTCACGTCAGACTCGAATTCGTATCGCCATTCAAGGCGTTGCACGTTTGACTGTCAATCGTACAAATTTACATATCTATGCCAGCGTCATTTCAGGCGATGGCACCAAGGTATTGGCTTCAGTTTCAACAGCAGCTGCTGATGTTCGTGCCAAGTTGGGTGAATCCGGCAAAGGTAGCAATGTTGCAGCGGCGCAAGCTGTTGGCACCATGATTGCTGAAAAAGCAAAAGCTGCCGGTGTTGAAAAAGTTGCGTTTGATCGCGCAGGCTTTGCTTACCACGGTCGTGTTAAAGCACTCGCTGAAGCTGCACGTGCAGCTGGCTTGCAGTTCTAAATTGCACTATTAAGCGGATTGGAAAAATATAATGGCTAAAGTACAAGCAAAAATGCAAGGTAAAGCAGACGGTCCTGAAGACGGTATGCGCGAAAAAATGATCGCGATCAACCGCGTAACCAAAGTGGTTAAGGGTGGTCGGATTTTGGGTTTCGCAGCTTTGACAGTTGTTGGTGATGGTGATGGTCGCGTTGGTATGGGTAAAGGCAAATCAAAAGAAGTGCCTGCAGCTGTGCAAAAAGCGATGGAAGAGTCACGTCGCCAATTGGTCAAAGTGTCATTGAAAAATGGCACCATTCACCACAAAGTCATGGGTCACCACGGCGCTGCAAGCGTGATGGTTGCTCCTGCACCCAAAGGTACTGGCATTATTGCTGGTGGCCCAATGCGTGCAGTCTTTGAAGTGGTCGGAATCACTGACATCGTGGCAAAAAGCCATGGTTCTAGCAACCCTTACAACATGGTGCGCGCCACTTTGGACGCCCTGAAAAAAGTAAGGACACCTTCTGATGTTGCTGCCAAGCGTGGCAAAAGCATTGAAGACATTTTTGCTTAAATTGAGAGTAACAACATGACGACACAACAAACAGTCAAACTCCAATTGGTACGTAGTCCTATTGGATGCAAAGAATCTCATCGCGCCACAGTGCGTGGTTTGGGTTTGCGCAAAGTGAACAGCACCAGCGAGCTGGTGGATTCTCCCGCAGTCCGCGGCATGATTAACAAGATCAGCTACCTGATCAAAGTACTATAAGAGGCCAGTGATGGAATTAAATAACATCAAGCCTGCTGATGGCGCAAAACATTACAAACGTCGCGTTGGTCGTGGCATTGGCTCTGGCATCGGTAAAACCGCTGGTCGTGGTCACAAAGGTCAAAAATCTCGCACTGGCGGCTACCATAAAGTCGGCTTTGAAGGCGGTCAGATGCCAATGCAGCGTCGTTTGCCAAAGCGTGGTTTTAAGTCACATTTGCTGAAGTTCAATGCTGAAGTTACTTTGTCTGCGCTCGAATTGCTCGGTGCGCCAGAAGTTGACATCTTGTCGTTGAAGCAAGCTGGTTTGATTGGTGAGTTGGCTAAAGTTGTCAAAGTCATCAAGTCTGGTGCAATCACACGTGCCGTCAAGCTCAATGGCGTTGGCGCAACTGTTGGCGCAAAAGCAGCTATCGAAGCCGCTGGTGGCAGCGTCGCTTAATTGCGCCGCAATAAACATCAAGACATTTAAGGCATAAGCGTGGCAACTGGTTCCAATCAAATAGCAAAAAACGGGAAGTTCGGCGATTTGCGTCGTCGCTTGATGTTTTTGTTGCTAGCCTTGGTGGTGTATCGCATCGGTGCTCACATACCTGTTCCAGGTATTGATCCAGCACAGTTGCAGCAGTTCTTCAAAGGGCAAGAGGGTGGCATATTGAATTTGATCAATATGTTCTCTGGCGGCGCTTTGTCACGTTTTACTATTTTTGCACTCGGGATCATGCCGTACATTTCGGCCTCCATCATCATGCAATTGCTGGCGTATGTCGTTCCAGCATTTGAGCAGATGAAAAAAGAGGGTGAATCTGGTCGCCGTAAGATCACGCAATACACCCGCTATGGTACGTTGGGTTTGGCTTTGTTCCAGACTATCAGTATCGCTCTGGCATTGGAAAGCTCACCTGGCATGGTGATTGAGCCAGGTTTTGGGTTTAGAGCTACTGCTGTGATTAGTTTGACAGCAGGCACCATGTTTTTGATGTGGTTGGGTGAGCAAATTACCGAACGCGGTTTGGGTAATGGTATCTCTATCTTGATCTTTGCGGGTATCGCAGCTGGTTTACCAAATGCTGTAGGTGGTTTGCTTGAGTTGGTTCGTACTGGCGCCATGAATATCTTGGTTGCTATTGTTATTGTGGCAGTCGTTATTGGTGTGACTTACTTTGTTGTGTTTGTAGAACGCGGCCAGCGTAAGATTTTGGTGAATTATGCACGTCGTCAAGTCGGCAACAAAGTGTACGGTGGTCAATCCTCACATCTACCGCTGAAATTAAACATGGCCGGGGTTATTCCTCCCATCTTTGCGTCTTCGATCATTTTGCTGCCCGCTACTTTAGTTAGTTGGTTGAGTACGGGTGATTCAATGCGTTGGCTCAAAGACATGGCTGGTATGCTGACTCCTGGTCAGCCGATCTATGTTATGTTTTATGCTGCGGCTATTGTGTTCTTCTGTTTCTTCTATACAGCCTTAGTTTTCAATAGCCGTGAAACTGCAGACAACTTGAAAAAGAGCGGTGCATTTGTACCAGGAATTCGTCCAGGCGATCAAACAGCCAAATACATCGATAAAATTCTGCTTCGTCTAACCTTTGCAGGCGCTATTTACATTACTTTTGTTTGCTTGCTGCCAGAATTCTTAATTTTGAAATATAATGTGCCCTTCTACTTTGGTGGTACATCGCTTTTGATTATTGTGATTGTGACTATGGATTTCATGGCGCAAGTACAAAACTATATGATGTCTCAACAGTACGATTCGCTCCTCAAAAAGGCAAATTTCAAGTCATCTTTGGGTGCTTGAGTAAATTATGTCTAAAGATGATGTTATTCAAATGGCGGGGGAAGTGGTTGAAAACCTTCCCAATGCAACTTTCCGAGTCAAATTGGAAAATGGGCATATCGTTTTAGGTCATATTTCGGGAAAGATGCGGATGCACTACATTCGTATTTTGCCAGGTGACAAAGTAACGGTTGAGTTAACTCCCTACGATTTAACGCGGGCGAGAATTGTGTTTCGTGCTAAATAAATTAAATTATTTAGTTTTATTTAGTACTTTGGTTTTTTATAGATATTTGGGAGAATGAAATGAAAGTTTCGGCTTCGGTCAAGAAAATTTGCCGCAACTGCAAAATCATCCGTCGTAAGGGTGTAGTGCGTGTTATCTGTACAGATCCACGTCACAAGCAGCGCCAAGGTTAATTTATAAAGTTTTAGAGGACGTATATGGCACGTATAGCAGGTATTAATATTCCTCAGCATCAACATGCTGAAATCGGATTGACAGCAATTTTCGGTATTGGTCGTACACGCGCACGCAAAATTTGCGAAGCATGTGATATTGCCTATTCCAAGAAAATCAAGGATCTCACTGACGGTGATTTGGAAAAAATTCGCGATCAAATCGCAGTTTTTACCATTGAAGGTGATTTACGTCGTGAGACAACCATGAACATCAAGCGTTTGATGGATATTGGTTGCTATCGCGGTTTCCGTCATCGTCGCGGTCTGCCTATGCGTGGTCAAAGAACACGTACCAATGCGCGTACGCGAAAAGGTCCGCGCAAAGCGGCGGCATCGTTGAAAAAATAATCAGATAGAACACTATTATGGCAAAAGCACCATCCAATAGCGCGGCTCAACGCGTACGTAAAAAAGTCCGCAAGAACGTTGCGGATGGCATTGCACACGTGCATGCATCGTTTAACAACACCATCATTACCATCACCGATCGTCAAGGCAATTCATTGGCTTGGGCTTCATCAGGTGGTCAAGGTTTCAAGGGTTCACGTAAGTCAACGCCATACGCCGCTCAGGTTGCGTCTGAAGTTGCTGGTCGTGCAGCCATGGAGCAAGGCATCAAAAACGTTGATGTTGAAATCAAAGGTCCAGGTCCAGGTCGCGAATCTTCGGTTCGTGCACTAGGTGCATTGGGTATTCGTATCAACTCCATTGCAGATGTCACGCCTGTGCCCCACAACGGTTGCAGGCCACAAAAACGTCGTCGTATTTAATTTTTTAACTTGGTATGTTTTTAGCATGCCATGGTTTTGAAGGTTATTCGACAATCAATCAAAGCCCACCGCTATTGACTACATGTCAATAGCTCCCGTAGCTAGCCTACGGCAGATGATATAAAAGGAAACTCAAGTGGCACGTTATTTAGGCCCTAAGGCCAAGCTATCCCGCCGTGAAGGCACCGATTTATTCTTGAAGAGCGCACGACGTTCTATCAGCGATAAAGCAAAATTCGATTCAAAACCAGGTCAACACGGCCGCACTTCAGGTGCGCGTACGTCAGACTTCGGTTTGCAATTGCGCGAAAAACAAAAAGTGAAACGCATGTACGGCATTTTGGAGCGTCAGTTCCGCCGCTACTTTGCTGAAGCTGATCGTCGCAAAGGCAATACTGGTGCAAATTTGCTGTCGTTGCTTGAGTCACGATTGGACAACGTTGTTTACCGTATGGGTTTTGGCTCAACACGTGCTGAAGCGCGTCAGTTGGTGTCACACAAAGCCATGACCGTGAATGGTCAGTCCGTCAATATTCCGTCTTACATGGTTAAGGCTGGTGACGTGATCGCTGTGCGTGACAAATCCAAAGCACAAACACGTATTGCTGAAGCTTTGCAATTGGCTCAACAAGTTGGTATGCCAGCATGGGTAGAAGTTAACATCGAAAAAGCAACAGGTACTTTCAAGAAGTCTCCTGATCGTGACGAATTCGGTGCAGATATCAACGAATCACTCATCGTTGAGTTGTATTCTCGCTAAAAATCATTTTAATTGGTTCTCAAACCTGCTTCGCATTGCAGTTTTGAGCGCTTCACCAGCCTTACCGGCGTAACGAGCTGGGGGTATTGAGAGGAAATTAATATGCAAGCAAATCTATTAAAACCAAAAGCTATCCACGTAGAGCAACTCAGCGCTAACCGCGCTAAGGTGACGCTTGAGCCTTTTGAGCGTGGCTATGGTCACACACTGGGCAATGCTTTGCGTCGCGTTTTGTTGTCTTCCATGGTTGGCTACGCTGCCACCGAAGTGACAATTGCTGGTGTTTTGCACGAGTACTCTTCCATTGATGGCGTGCAAGAAGATGTGGTTAACATTTTATTGAATCTCAAAGGTGTTGTCTTCAAATTGCATAACCGCGATGAAGTCACTTTGAGCTTGCGTAAAGACGGCGAAGGCCCAGTGACTGCCGCTGATATTCAAACGCCGCACGATGTTGAAATTGTGAATCCAGATCACATCATTGCTCACTTGTCGCAAGGCGGTAAGTTGGACATGCAGATCAAGGTTGAAAAAGGCCGCGGCTATGTGCCAGGTACGATGCGTCGTTTCGGCGATGAGCCTAACAAGTCTATTGGTCGTATCGTTTTAGATGCCTCATTCTCTCCTGTGTCACGTGTTAGCTACGCTGTTGAGAATGCACGTGTTGAACAGCGTACTGACTTGGATAAATTGGTTATCGAAATCGAAACCAATGGTGCGATCAATGCTGAAGATGCTGTGCGTTCATCAGCTAAGATTTTGGTTGAGCAATTGGCTGTCTTTGCACAATTAGAAGGTAGCGAATTGGCTGCATTCGATGCACCAAGCTCTGCACGCAATGCGCAGCAGTTTGATCCATTGTTGTTGCGTCCAGTTGATGAGTTAGAACTCACCGTCCGCTCCGCCAACTGTCTCAAAGCAGAAAACATTTACTACATTGGCGATTTGATCCAGCGCTCTGAAAATGAGTTGCTCAAAACACCAAACTTGGGTCGCAAATCACTCAATGAAATCAAAGAAG
>JAYUCJ010000311.1:0-16775 GCA_043740415.1 Polaromonas sp.
CGTGCGCCTGACCCTGATGCAGAAGCGCAAGCGCGTAAAAACGAAGCCTTGGTAAACCTTGCTCTCTTCGCCGAGCCGTTTGAAGGCCACAAAGCGCTGTGGGACACGCTGGATGTGAGCTACTTCATGCGCCACGATGCGCAAGACATTGCCTGGCATGCGCGGCAACTGTCGCGCTTGGTAGGCAGCAGCAAGCCCATCGTGCGTGCCCGGGCATCGCCCTTGGGTGAGGGTTTGCAAGTGGTTGTCTACACACCAGACCAAAGCGATTTGTTTGCACGCATTTGTGGCTATTTTGACCAAGCGGGTTTCAGTATTTTGGATGCCAAAGTGCATACGGCCAACGACGGCCATGCGCTAGACACCTTCCAAATCGTCACCCCCACATTGCCAGAGCATTACCGCGAGCTCACCAACATGGTGGAAGCTGATCTCACACGCACCATTGAAGCGCAGGGTGTGCTGCCGCAGCCTCTGCGCGGCAGGGTGTCGCGCCGTGTCAAAAGCTTCCCCATCACGCCGCGCGTTGACCTGAAACCCGATGAAAAAGCGCAGCGCTGGCTGCTGAACATTTCCGCCAGTGACCGAGCCGGTTTGCTCTACTGCGTAGCACGGGTTCTAGCCAAGCACAAACTCAATTTACAGCTCGCCAAAGTCACCACGCTGGGCGAGCGCGTCGAAGATACGTTTTTGATAGCAGGTGCAGCCTTGCAACACAACAAAGCTCAGATTGAGATTGAAACTGAGTTGCTAGAAGCTATTGCTAATTAAAACCACAGCGAACCAACTCGAACTATCTCTAGTTAATCATCATCCGAAGCATCTAAGCCCGGAAACAGCACCTCGGTAAAGCCAAACTGCGTAAAGTCCGTCATGCGCATGGGGTACAGCTTACCCATCAAATGGTCACATTCATGCTGCACCACACGGGCATGAAAACCGTCAACGGTGCGGTCTATGGCATCACCATACTGGTCAAAGCCGGTATAGCGAATGCGTGCATGGCGTGGTACTACGCCGCGCATGCCGGGCACGGACAAACAGCCTTCCCAGCCGTTTTCAATCTCAGCATCCAAAGCTGTGATCTCAGGGTTGATGAGCACGGTGCGAGGTACTAAGGGAGCATCTGGGTAGCGTGGGTTCACAGAATCGGTGCCGAAAATAACCAGTTGCACATCTACGCCAATCTGCGGCGCAGCCAAGCCAGCGCCATTGGCGGCACGCATGGTGTCTAGCATGTCGGTGATGAGAAGGTGCAGCGCATCCGTGTCAAACGCCGTCACGGCTGGCGCCACGCGCAACAGGCGCGGATCGCCCATTTTCAGAATTTCGCGCACCGTCATGGATTTACTCCTGAAGTTGTGTCATTCAACAAAGCCAATACGCCAGCTTCATCAAGAATCGCAATCTCTAATTCGCGTGCTTTGTCCAACTTGCTGCCGGCATCGCTACCTGCGACAAGGTAATGCGTCTTTTTACTCACGCTACCCGCTACTTTAGCGCCAGCAGCTTCCAGCATGTCCTTCAGATCGTCACGCCCTAAAGTCGGCAACGTACCGGTAATCACGAATGTTTTACCTGACAAGGCAAGCAATGCAGCGGGCGATGGCTCACCCTCAGTCCAAGTTACGCCGCAAGCACGCAGCTGCTCAACCACTTCGCGGTTATGTGCTTGGTCGAAAAATGTTCGCAAACTCAGGGCGACAACCGGCCCCACATCAGCCACTTGTGTAAGTTGCTCCAATGGTGCATCCATGATGGCGTCTAACTTGCCAAAGTGCTTCGCCAAGGCTTTAGCGGTCGCTTCGCCAACGTGGCGAATGCCGAGTCCGTAGAGAAATCTCGGCAATGTCGTTTGCTTTGAATTTTGTAGCGCTACAAGTATATTTTGCGCCGACTTATCCGCCATTCTATCTAGCTCAGATAGCGCCGTCAGACCCAGTTTGTACAAATCTGGCAAGGTGCGAACAATGCCCGCCCCAACCATTTGATCAACCAGTTTTTCACCCAAGCCATCAACTTCAACGGCGCGTTTTTGGGCAAAATGCAAAATCGCTTGCTTGCGTTGTGCGCCACAAAACAGCCCGCCTGTGCAGCGGTAATCCGCTTCACCTTCTTCACGCACAGCCGCGCTATCGCACACGGGGCACACATGCGGCATGGTGAAAATAGGAGCATCGTTCTGGCGCTTTTCCAGAAGTACCGACACCACTTCAGGAATCACATCACCGGCACGCCGCACAATCACGGTATCGCCCACGCGCACATCTTTACGGCGCGTTTCGTCTTCGTTGTGAAGCGTTGCATTGGTAACGGTGACACCGCCCACAAACACAGGCGCAAGCTTGGCAACTGGCGTTAATTTACCGGTTCTGCCCACTTGCACTTCAATCGCCAAAACTGTCGTCAATTGCTCTTGTGCCGGGTATTTATGCGCAACCGCCCAGCGTGGCTCGCGGCTGACAAACCCGAGTTGCTGTTGCAATGCCAAGCTATTTACTTTGTAGACTACGCCGTCAATATCAAACGGCAAGGTGTCTCGAAGTTTGCCTATATTTTGATGATACGCTACCAATTCAGTAGCGCCTTTGGCAATATTAACTTCGACTGCAACCGGAAAACCCAGATTTTTAAGCGTCTGTAATAAATCATAGTGCGTTCCCCAAACCACGGGATTTGAAGTTGACATACTGACTTCTCCAACGCCATAAGCAAAAAAGCTTAGAGGCCGTTGCGCAGCGATGGCTGGGTCAAGCTGGCGCACGGCACCAGCTGCCGCATTGCGCGGGTTCACAAAGGTTTTTTCACCTTTAGCACCCGCCGCGATTTTGGTGCGTTGGCGCTCATTCAAGCTCTCAAAATCGTCACGGCGCATGTAAACCTCGCCACGCACTTCAAGCACATCAGGTGCCGTAGCTGGGAGCTTGAGCGGTATTTGTCCAATGGTGCGGATGTTATGCGTCACATCTTCACCATACTCGCCATCACCACGCGTCGCAGCTTGAACGAGAATGCCGTTTTCGTAGCGCAGACTCATTGCAAGACCATCAAATTTGAGCTCTGCGACATACTCCACAGCAGCATCGGCTGCCTGCAAACCCAATTCTTTGCGAATGCGCGTATCAAAGCTCTCAGCGCCGGTGGGTTCCGTATCAGTTTCTGTGCGAATGCTGAGCATAGGCACCGCATGGCGCACCGTTGCAAACTGCGCCATGGGTTTGCCACCTACACGTTGCGTGGGCGAATCCGCTGAGCGCAATGCTGGGTGCATCGTTTCTATGCCTTGCAGTTCAGCGAATAGTTTGTCGTATTCCGCATCTGGAATCGAAGGCGCATCAAGCACGTAATAGCTGTGCGCATGTTGATGCAGCGCTTGGTGCAACTCTGCAACGCGCTTTGAAAGTTCAGTTCGTACAGGGCCGGTGCCTGAATCGTCTGGAGATTCGAACAGCGTCAAGGAAGTATGAGAAACCATACTCAAGAAAAGAGACGGCGAGCCAGCATAGAACCTGCGCTTAAATCTCTCTGATCCAAAGCATCGTACAAACGCTCAATATCGACGGCCAAGCTATCCAGCGCAGGCTCACTCATCAAGTGCCCTTGGTCATCGCACAAACGACCCTCCATGGCGATCGCCAATGCTTTGGCGCACTCACGCATACGGGCAAAAGGCCGCTCAGTACGTGCCACATGCGACACTTCCAAACTCAAGGTCAACTCACGAATGGCAGATTGCGATGCATCTTCGGCCATGGCGGCCTGCGAATCAAATGTCAAAGTAATCAATTGCGGCAAAGTTGCAACTGGATTGGGTAACACCATGCGACCCGGCAATGCGCCGGCCACAAAACCGATACGCGCTGCATTTTGCGCGACATAGCCCGTACTCCAAGCCACACCGACGGCACGCAAAACAAATCGCAATTGCGCGTCATGCGCTGCGGCAAAAGCATCCAGCTCCCGCGCTCTGGCAACTTCATCGTGCATTTCTGGAAATTCTGGCTCACCACCCACAGCATCGGCAAAGCTTTGTGTTTTGATGACAAATTCAGAGTATTCAATATCGTTCAGCGCGCCTGTACGATTTGCCAATTGCACACCCGCTTGCAACGATGTATAGCGCTGCCCAGGCCGTGGCACTTCCCACTCAAGACCATCTTCGCGCAGACCTTCAACCGCAAAAGGCTTGCTGCCAACGCGTCTCGTCGCTGGCAGAGCGGCCAAAACTGCATCGCCCGAGAGTGGAGAATCCAAGTCTATTGCTGTTAAAACGTCGATCAAAGGATCAAGCGATGGCTTCTTTTCGGGTAGAGGTATGACAGCCAGTTCCGCGTCAAATTGCGCGGTATCAAATTCCGGCTCAACCGGCAAAATTTGCTCTGGTTTCGCATACAACGAGGGCTCTACTTTGTCTTCGGCATTGAATAAACCAGACAGTCCAGATGGCTCAACGCTATCAAGCTTGGTACCTGTTTTATCATCAACATCGGCAAGCTTGGGCGCACTTTTGCGCGCCGTCCATGCGCCATGTGCGATGACCCCCGCTAGTACCAGACCACCGGCAACCGATAAACTCAGCAGCAAATTATTCATAACTTGCCTCTGCAAGTGCGACAACATCTTGCATATCAACCGCGACAATACGCGACACGCCCTGCTCTTGCATCGTTACCCCAATCAATTGTTCTGCCATTTCCATCGCAATTTTGTTGTGGCTGATGAATAAAAACTGTGTCTCTGCGCTCATGGCTTTGACCAGCTTGGCGTAGCGTTCTGTATTCGCATCGTCCAGCGGCGCGTCAACCTCGTCCAGCAAGCAAAATGGCGCCGGGTTCAGCTGGAAAATAGCAAACACCAGCGCAATCGCCGTCAATGCTTTTTCACCACCCGACAACAAATGAATCGTTTGATTTTTCTTACCCGGTGGCTGCGCAACCACTTGCACACCAGAATCTAAAATTTCGTCACCCGTGATGACCAATTTAGCATTGCCACCGCCAAACAGCACGGGAAACATTTTCCCGAAATGCTCGTTGACGGTGTTGAACGTGCCAGACAACAACTCGCGTGTTTCAGCGTCAATTTTCTTGATGGCGTCTTCCAGCGTGGTCATGGCTTCTATCAAATCTGCTGTTTGTGCGTCTAAAAACTGCTTGCGTTCTCGTGCTGCAGCCAGTTCATCCAAAGCAGCCAAATTCACAGCTCCCAATGCAGCCACTTCACGGTTGAAGCGGTCGATCTCAGACTGCAAACCCGTTAAACGAACGTTGCCTTCCGTGATGGACTGCGCAACGGCTTCCAAATTCGCTTGAACGTCAAGCAACAACTGCGTGTATTGCTCCAGGCCCAAGCGCGCAGCCTGCTCTTTCAAAGCAAAATCTGTTAACCGCAGACGCAGCGGTTCTAACTCACGTTCCAGCTGCAGGCGGCGCTCATCCGTAGCACGTAGTTTGGTGGTCAAGTCGTCGTATTCGCTGCGCTTGGTAGACAAAGCGGCTTCGCGATCAAGTTTGGTTGACAGTGCTGCTTGCAAACCGGTTTGCGCCGCCACGGCACTTAATCGGCCTAATTCATCCGTAGCTATCACCTCTTCAGACGCTAATGACAGCGCCTGCTGCGCTGCGGTTTCAATCGCACGCTGCAACTCCGCCATGCGCGCTTGCAGGGTACGTTTAGCAAACAACGCTTCTTGCGCCGAGCGTTCTAAACTACGCTGCTGTTCGCGTGATTCGTTCAGTTTACGCTCTGCGGTGATGACGTGCTCGTCCAGCTGCGCATGGCGCTCTTGCGTATCGGCCAGCTGCATATCCAGCTCTTCAAAGCGGCCTTCAGCGGTGATGCGGCGCTCTTGCAAATCTTCCAGTTGCGCGTTGATTTCAGCCAAATCAGTGCTGATTTGATCACTGCGGGCTTTGGTTTGTTCAGCAATTTGAGACATGCGCAAGGTTTCAACCTGCAAACTATGGGTACGAGCTTGGCCTTCGGTAGTTTCGCGGCGCAATGCAGACAGTTTGTTAGACGCTTCGGTATAAGCAGCTTCGGCGCGAATCAAAGCGGAACGTGATTCTTCGCCAATCAGCACCTGGGCGCGCAATTGTTTTTCTAAACCCTCTATTTCTTGCGCCCGCGCCAACATGCCGGACTGCTCCGAATCCGGCGAGTAAAAGCTCACACTGTGCAAGGTAACAGCATGGCCCGTTTTGACGTAAATGACTTCGCCCGCTTGCAACTTGCTGCGGTTCGCCAGTGCTTCGTCAAACGACGACGCGGTGTAGCAACCATGCAACCAATCGTTCAACAAGGCCTTTTGACCCGCATCGTGCAGTCTGAGCAAATCTGACAAACGCGGCAGTTGGCTTTTTGCTTCTGGCAAGCCGGCTTGCGGTGGGCTGTAAAAAGCCAATTTCGCTGGCGGTGCGTCTGCACCTGTGGCACCCAAAAAGCCGCGAACCATGTCTAATCGCGACACTTCAAGTGCGCCCAAACGCTCGCGCAAAGCACCTTCCAAAGCATTTTCCCAGCCTTGTTCGATATGAATTTTGCTCCATAAGCCCGCAAAACCATCCAAACCGTGTTTGGCCAGCCAAGGCTTCAATTTACCGTCGGTTTTAACTTTATCTTGCAGGGCTTTCAAGGCTTCCATGCGTGCGGCTAAGCCAGCATGCTTGGCAGACTCAGTATTGACAAACTGCTGTTGCGCACGGCGGGCATCGTCCAACTGCGGCACGCTGTCTTGCAGCTCGTGCAGACGTGCTTCAGCAACTGTTTGCGCTTCAACTGCCGTAGCCAGCTGGGTTTGCATGTTGACCAAGCGTTGCTCATCTGGGGCAGACAAGGCGTTGCGGTCAGCCGTTAATCGCTCATGCCGTGTGTTGAGCTGGCGCGATTGATCCTCAATATTGCGCTGGTCGGCTGCCAGCACTTGAATTTGCTGCTGCACTTGGCCGACCGTGCTGCGCTGCTCATTCGCCGTGCGTTGGGCTTGGCGCAACGCGTCTTCCAGCTCCGGCAATTGGCCTGATTGTTCTTCAACCTGGACGGCGACCAGCGCATCTTTTTCGTCGGCTTCTAAGCTTTGTTCCGCCAAAGTTTCAGACTCTAACAGCGCATCGCCCTTGCGCGTGGCCCAATGGGTCGTTTGCTCTTTTAGTGTCAACAAGCGCTGCTCGACCCGCTGGCGGCCTTCGACCACAAAGCGAATTTCAGCTTCTAGGCGACCAACCTCCGCGCTGGCTTCGTACAACAGGCCTTGCGACTGGTTCACTTGGTCGCCCGCGCTGTAATGCGCTTGGCGAATGGTTTCCAATTCAGACTCAATATGCCGCAAATCTGCAATCCGGCTTTCCAAAGCGGTGGTCGCTTGCAGAGCCTCGGCTTTGACTTTGGCTTGATCGGCCTCGCTCTCAGCGCGTTTTAAAAACCACAACTGCTGCTGCTTCAGCGTCACATCGGCTTGCAGTTGGTTGTATTTTTGGGCGACTTCGGCTTGCTTTTCAAGCTTTTCCAAATTAGTAGTCAACTCGCGCATGATGTCGTCCACCCGCGTCAAGTTTTCGCGGGTGTCAGACAAGCGATTTTCGGTTTCGCGACGACGTTCTTTGTATTTAGAGACGCCAGCAGCTTCTTCCAAAAATAACCGTAACTCTTCTGGTTTCGATTCAATAATCTTAGCAATCGTGCCTTGTCCAATGATGGCGTAAGCACGCGGCCCCAGGCCCGTGCCCAAAAACACGTCTTGCACGTCACGACGGCGCACCGATTGGTTGTTGATGTAGTAACTGGAATTGCCATCGCGGGTTAAAACACGCTTAACGGCGATCTCGGGGAACTGGCTCCACTGGCCACCCGCGCGGTGGTCGTTGTTTTCAAACACCAGCTCCACGCTGGAGCGGCTGGAAGGTTTGCGGGTATGGGTGCCGTTAAAAATAACGTCTTGCATGGACTCGCCCCGCAGCTCAGACGCCCTGCTTTCGCCCAGCACCCAGCGCACGGCATCCATGATGTTGGATTTGCCGCAACCGTTGGGGCCGACTACCCCGACCAGCTGACCGGGTAGATGAAAAGTAGTAGGCTCAGCAAAAGACTTGAAGCCAGAGAGCTTGATGGAAGAAAGACGCACTGAAATCCCTGTATTTTTTTGAATTTTACCTGAGGCCATCCCCCCAAATCATTCAAAAATGCCCAAAAAAGGGCATCCAATTCAAAAAGAACAAGCCCAGACGGGATAATGGCTGCTTATGAATCCATTGCTTACAAAATTACAGCCTTATCCGTTTGAGCGCCTCAAGCAACTTTTTCAGTCCGTCACGCCCAATCCAGCCTTCAAACCCATCAGCTTGGGCATTGGCGAGCCCAAGCACGCCACCCCAGACTTCATCAAAACGGCCTTGTCTGGCGCTTTGAATGGCTTGGCCGCCTACCCCGCCACGGCGGGAGAACCCGCTTTGCGCGAAGTTTTTGCGGCTTGGCTGCTGAAACGCTATGCCTTGACCGTCAACCCCGCGACCCAGGTTTTACCCGTCAACGGCTCGCGTGAGGCCTTGTTTGCGTTCACCCAGGTCATTGTCGATCCCACAAAAACCACTATTTCCAAGAGTGTCATCCAGCTCCCCATCGTCGTTTGCCCTAACCCGTTCTACCAAATCTACGAAGGCGCAGCGCTCTTGGCAGGCGCAGAGCCGTATTACGTCAACAGCGATCCAGCACGCAACTTTGGCGTTGATTGGGACAGCGTACCCGCAGAAATCTGGGAACGCACGCAGATGATCTTCGTCTGCTCCCCAGGCAACCCCGCCGGCGCGGTGATGCCGCTGGACGAGTGGCAAAAACTGTTTGCCTTGTCTGACCGATACGGTTTCGTCATCGCCAGTGACGAGTGTTACAGCGAAATCTACTTTCAGGATGGCGTGCCACCTCCCTTAGGCGGCTTAGAAGCTGCTCATAAATTAGGCAGGATTGACTTCAAAAACATCGTCTCCTTCACCAGCCTGTCCAAACGCAGCAATGTGCCAGGCATGCGCAGCGGATTTGTGGCGGGTGACGCGGCCATCATGAAGCAGTTTGCGCTGTATCGCACCTACCACGGCAGTGCCATGAGCTTGGTGGTGCAAGCCGCCAGCAAAGCCGCTTGGAGTGACGAGGAACACGTGATAGCCAACCGCGCCTTATATCGCGACAAATTCATGCAAGTTACCCCGCTTTTGGCGGAAGTGCTCGACGTTGCCCTGCCAGACGCTGGCTTTTACCTCTGGGCAAAAATTCCTGCGCAGCTGAAATTAGACGACGCCGCATTCGCCAAAGCGCTGCTAGCCCAATACAATGTGACCTTGCTGCCAGGCAGCTACTTGGCGCGTGAAGCCAATGGGATCAACCCGGGCGACAACTTTATTCGCATGGCTTTGGTGGCGACCACGGAAGAATGCGTGGAAGCCGCGCAGCGTATCGTCCAATTCGTCAAATCTCTATAAATATTTATAAAATTTTTTCTTTAAATTAACTGCAAATCACCATGACACAACAACTGCAAAACATCATCGACGCCGCTTGGGACAACCGCGCCAACATCTCTATCGGCAACGCTTCTGCCGAAGTGCTGGACGCCGTCGAACACGTGATCGCCCACCTGAACAATGGCCAGTTGCGCATTGCCACCCAGCAAGGTGTGGGTCAATGGACAGTGCACCAATGGCTCAAAAAAGCCGTGTTGCTGAGCTTCCGCCTGAAGGACAACGTTGTGATGAAATCTGGCGATTTGGCGTTTTACGACAAAGTGCCGACCAAATTTGCCCATTTGAGCGAAGAAGAACTCAAAGCCACCGGCGTGCGTGTGGTGCCGCCAGCGGTGGCACGCCGCGGCAGCTACATCGCCAAGGGCGCGATTTTGATGCCCAGCTTTGTCAACATCGGCGCGTATGTCGATGAAGGCACCATGGTGGACGCTTGGGCCACCGTTGGCTCTTGCGCACAAATCGGCAAACATGTGCATTTGTCAGGCGGCGTCGGCATTGGCGGCGTGCTAGAGCCTATGCAGGCCAACCCGACCATCATTGAAGATAACTGCTTTATAGGCGCACGCTCTGAAGTGGTTGAAGGCGTGATTGTGGAAGAAAACTCCGTGCTCGGCATGGGCGTTTACATCGGTCAAAGCACACCGATTTATGACCGCGAAGCAGACACCATCACCTACGGCCGCGTGCCTAGCGGCTCTGTCGTGGTCAGCGGCAACTTGCCCAAAGCCGGCGGCAAATACAGCTTGTATTGCGCGGTGATCGTCAAGAAGGTTGATGCGCAAACTCGCTCTAAAACCAGCATCAACGACTTGCTACGTGACTAAATTTAAATTATTTTAAAAATTTAAATAACTTCAAAAAGGCCACCCCATGAGCGCAATGAAACGGATTTTAGAACTGATGGTTGATAAAAAAGCCTCAGACGTTTACTTGTCCGCGAATGCGGTGGCATTGATCAAAATCAACGGCACCAGCGTGTCGTTCAACAACCAGGTGCTGGGCGCCACAACGCCGTTGAATTTGCTCTCTGAAATCGTCACCAGCGCACAAATTGAAGAGCTCAAAGAAACCGGCGAGCTCAACATGTCCATCCAATTGCCTGAATTGGGCAATTTTCGCATCAGCGCCATGCGCCAGCGTGGCAGCTATGCGGTGGTGATTCGCTACATTCCACTGGCCATTCCACCGTTTGACACCTTGCATTTACCGAGCCAACTGACCCATTTGGTGATGGCAAAGTTGGGCTTGGTGCTCATGGTCGGCTCGACGGGTTCAGGCAAAAGTACCACGCTCGCATCCATGCTGGATTACCGCAACGAGCGCATCACCGGCCATATTTTGACGGTGGAAGACCCGGTGGAATACCTGTTCTCCTCCAAGCGCAGCGTGGTTAACCAGCGTGAGGTCGGCACCGACACGCTGACCCTGCAAACGGCGCTGAAAAACGGCCTGCGCCAAGCGCCTGATGTGTTTTTCATTGGCGAGATTCGCGACCGCGAAACCATGACGGCCGCCATCGCCTACGCCCAAACCGGGCACCTGTGCATCGCCACACTGCATGCCAACAACAGCTACCACGCGCTGAACCGCATTTTGAGCTTCTACCCCGTGGAAGTGCGCCCGACGCTTTTGGGCGATTTGTCCACAACGCTCAAAGCCGTGATTTCGCAGCGTTTGGTCAAAACCATGAGAAACGAATGCCGTCCCGCTGTCGAAATCATGCTCAACACCCAATACGTGGCTGAAATGGTTGAAAAAGGCGATTTTTCAGGCGTGAAAGACGCCATGGAAAAGTCCATGGCACCCGGCTCACAAACCTTTGAAGACGACTTGGCGCGCTTGATTCGTGAAGACATCATCAGCCGTGAAGAAGGCTTGTCCTACGCCGACTCACCCACCAACCTGATCTGGCGCTTGGACAACACCGCCAGAGGCAAAGACGTAGAGCCGGCCGCACCTGTAGCACCGGTTTACGAGCCCGCATCTTTCGACGAAATTACCATCCATACGATCTAAAAAAAGCCGAAACCCCCATGCACCGCACCCTGATTCTGGCCGAACAGCTGATCGCCCGCCCCTCCGTCACCCCGCTGGATGGTGATTGTCAAAAACTGATTGCTGATAGGCTTGCGCCACTGGGTTTTGTGTGTGAAACAGTTGAAAGCGGTCCAGCCGACTTCAGAGTCGTTAATTTATGGGCAAAACGAGCGTCAGCCGGCGTATTTACTGCCTATACTGCTATTGATAATATAGCAAATAGCAGCGCTCGCAGCAAACTCTTGGTATTCGCTGGCCACACCGACGTGGTACCCACCGGCCCGCTAGACCAGTGGACGAGCAACCCCTTCGTACCCAGCCACCGCGATGGCAAGCTGTATGGCCGTGGTGCGAGTGACATGAAAACCTCCATCGCCGCCTTTGTGGTTGCGGTGGAAGAATTCCTCCATAATCATCCTAACCCCACACTATCATTGGCTTTTTTGCTCACCAGCGACGAAGAAGGCCCCTCGGTGGACGGCACCGCCATCATGTGCGACTGGCTCACCCAGCGTGGTGAAAGACTGGATTACTGCATCGTGGGTGAACCCACCTCGGTCGAACGCACCGGCGACATGATCAAAAACGGCCGCCGTGGCACCATGAGCGGCAAGCTCACCGTCAAAGGCGTGCAAGGCCACATTGCCTACCCACATTTGGCGGAAAACCCGATTCATAAGTTCGCCCCCGCCCTGGCGCAGCTCGTTACTGTTGAATGGGACAAAGGCAACGAATTCTTCCCCGCCACGACTTGGCAAATCAGCAATATCCACAGCGGCACAGGCGCGAGCAACGTCATACCTGGCCACGCCGTGATCGACTTCAATTTCCGTTTTTCCACCGAATCGACCCCAGAATCGCTGCAAAAGCACCTCATTGACGTGTTGATTTCAACCGGCTTGCAGCCTGAAAAAGACTTCGATCTGCAATGGACAATCGGCGGACTGCCCTTTTTAACCCGTCCCGGCGAACTCGTCCAAGCCGTGCAAGCCGCGATTCGTGATGAAACCGGCCTGGAAACCCAGCTGTCCACGACAGGCGGCACGTCAGATGGCCGCTTCATTGCCAAAATCTGCGAGCAAGTCATCGAATGCGGCCCGCCGAATGCGACGATTCACAAAATCGACGAACACATTGTTGTGGACGACATCGAGCCGCTGAAAAACATCTACCGCAAAACGTTGGAAAACCTTGAGACTGCATTGCAAGCTCAATCTACAAACGCGGCGACAAGCTAAGTATGACAACGGTTTTAGAAGCCATCCAAGCCGGCGCAAAACAACTCACAGACGCCAAAGTTGCCTTCGGCCACGGCACAGCCAAGGCCTTTGACGAAGCAGCATGGCTGGTTTTGTGGAAAGCTGGGCTTCCTTTAGATTCTTCACTCGAAAATCCAGAAAAAGACCCCGATTCAGTGGCAAATATGCCTCTAGCCGTCGAATTACTTTCCTCAATAGCTACTTTATTTATAGCAAGAATTGAGTCCCGCAAACCCGCCGCCTACTTGACGCAAGAAGCCTGGCTGCTAGGCATCCCCTTCTACATCGACGAACGCGCCATCGTGCCGCGCAGCTTCATCGCCGAGTTATTGGCAGACGGCAGCTTTGACGACTGGCTAGGCCCCCACACAAAGCGCGTGCTCGATTTGTGCACCGGCAACGGCAGTTTGGCGGTTTTAGCTGCGATGACGTATCCTGAAATCACGGTCGTTGGCGCAGATATTTCCGCCGATGCACTCGAAGTTGCCAAGATCAACATCGCAAAACACGGCCTGCAAGACCGCATCAGCTTGGTTGAATCCGACAGCTGGGCTGGCTTGAAAGGTGAGGTTTTCGACCTCGTCCTGTGCAACCCGCCGTACGTCAACAGCACCAGCATGGCCGCACTGCCCGCCGAATACCTAGCCGAGCCCGAATTGGCACTCGCCGGCGGCACAGATGGCATGGACTTCATCCGCGGCCTGCTGCAAGCCGCCCCCGCGCACATGAGCGAACACGCCATCATGATCCTAGAAATCGGCAACGAACGCGCTTTTTTCGAAGCCGCCTTCCCAGATTTGGAGATTTTTTGGCTGGAGACCAGTGCGGGGGAAGATTCTGTTCTTTTGATCACTAAAACGGCTTTGGAAGACGTTTTTAGTGAATAAATATGACTCTAGCCGGCGTATTTATTGTCTATGGTGCTATGTTATTTATAGTAAAAAAATTAATTCGTGTCATCCTATTTTTTTCATGTATACTGGTTAAATGAACAGCTATCTACGGCAAAATTTTACTTTCTAAAAATTTTATGCACTCTGAATAAAAACGAAACATAAGATATATATACAAAAATCTCGAAATGGATAACGCAACCACCAAACAAAAACTTAAGTTCATGAATGAACAAGTATCGTTTTTCCCACCTCCAGTGGTTGAGAAGTTCAAATTCATCGACCTTTTCGCAGGAATTGGCGGATTTAGGATTGCGATGCAATCAGTTGGTGGTGTATGCCAATTTTCTAGTGAGTGGGATAAAGATGCCCAAAAAACGTACGTAGCTAATTTTGGTGAAATTCCAGCAGGAAACATCGTAGAAATATCAGAATCAGATATTCCAGATCATGATGTTTTATGCGGTGGCTTCCCGTGTCAGCCTTTCAGTCTAGCAGGCATTTCTGCACGTAATTCGTTAAATACAGCGCATGGGTTTGATTGCAAGACGCAAGGCACTTTGTTTTTTGAAATTGAAAGAATTATCAAAAAAAGAATGCCGGCCGTTGTTTTTTTAGAAAATGTTAAAAATTTAGTTCGCCATGACGAAGGTCGAACATTTGCAACAATTAAAGAAACAATTGAAAAGCTTGGGTATTCGTTTAGTTATGTACTGATCAATGCACAAAGCCAAGTACCACAAAAAAGGGTACGATGCTACATGGTATGCCTCCGTGATACTAAAGAGAAGTTTATATTCCCGGAAATTTCTGGTGAACCGCTTAAACTTAAATCAATTCTTCAAAAAAATGTTGATGAAAAATTCACCATTTCAGATAAGCTTTGGCTAGGTCATCAAAGACGTACGGCAAATAATATTGCTAGAGGTACTGGGTTTACAGCTCATTGCGCTGATATCGAAAAACCTTCAAGCACTATAGTTGCAAGATACGGTAAAGATGGAAAAGAATGTCTTATCCCACAGCAGGGGAAAAACCCTAGAAAGCTAACCCCTAGGGAGTGCGCACGACTTCAAGGATTTCCGGATAATTTTCACATACCAGTAGCAAACACTGCAGCATACAAGCAGTTTGGAAATTCAGTAGCTGTACCAGTGATTAAACTGATCTCTGAAAAAATTGCGCAGTATCTAGAAAGTGGAAAAAACTAATATGAAATTTGGCGTTAGTCAAAAATTTAAATTCAAATCTGAATTAGGAACATATTCAATCGTCACTGAGCGAGAGTTCTATGACTCTCAAATAACGGCCACTGACTACGAAACTGATTTATTAATTCAACATTTTGGCTTGGGTAATATTCATGTTGGTAATGTAGCCTCAAATAAAGTTACAGCAAACAAACGTTTTAAAAAATTCCCATCAGGTGAAGATTTATTTTTAAATCTTGTTTTTCCTAAACCTGAAAAATCAGAGCTGCGGTTATACCTCTCTTCTAAAGCTGGATTTAAACCTAATCCATTATCCGTTTGGTTTATATATCTTTATGACAATGATATTTGGATTGGCTCAATGGATGAAGCACAATGGAGAAACGAAAACTCTTTGCTACTTTATGATGAAGATGAAAACAAATATCAAGACTCGATAGAAGAACTAGACGAAATAAAAAGTACAAAACTTAAGGCTCGTGATGTTTACACAAGAGATAGTAAACTCGCTCTCCAGAGACTCATAAAAGCTGAGTTCAAATGTGAATTTGATAAAAAACACGACCTCTTCATTTCGCGGCACACTATGCGTCCATACTTGGAAGCACATCACTTGCTGCCAATGGTCTTGCAAAAAACAACTGTTAAAAAAATAGATACGCTAGATAATATTTTTTGCCTTTGTCCGAATTGCCACAGAGCCATTCACCACTCCGAAAGCACTTTTGCACGTGAAATAATCGATACTCTTGTTGAAAATAGACCCTCCGTTTTGAATATTTTGAATGTGAATAACAGCGATATTCATGGCTACTATGCTCTTGAAGAAATCGTATCGATTTAGTTATAATAAACAACTCTAGCCGGCGTATTTATTGCCTAAAGTGCTATAAAATTTATAGCAATTTATAGCAATTTATAGCAATTTGCATTGTACGGAGACCCCATGACCCGAACCCTCATCAGCTCCGGCTCAACCTTTGAAGCCCAAATCGGCTACTCCCGCGCGGTCGTCGCAGGAGATTGGGTGTTTGTTTCAGGCACGACGGGGTTTGACTACGCAACGATGACGATTTCTGACGATGTGGTGGTGCAGGCCGAGCAGTGTTTGAAAAACATCGCCTCAGCGCTGGAGCAAGCGGGCTCTAGCTTGCAGGATGTTGTGCGCGTGACCTATGTTTTGTCGCAAACGGCTGACTTTGAAGGCTGCTGGCCGGTGCTGCGCCAGTACTTTGGCGAGGTGCTGCCTGCGGCGATGATGATTTCGGCGGGGTTGGCGGACCCGCGTATGAAGATCGAGATTGAAGTGACGGCATTGAAACGGACATAACCCATCATGGCCATCTCAAAAGACTTTGCCGACTACTGCTGCGAGCTGTTGAGCGGCGTGGGCAGCCCTGTGGCCAAGCGGATGTTTGGCGGCTGGGGTATCAGCGTGGAGGGGGTGACGATTGCCATCATTGCGGACTTGTCGCCCAAGGGCACGGGAAGCAACGAAAAGTTGTATCTCAAAGTGGATGACGCTACCAAAAAGCAGTTTGAAGCCGCTGGTGGCACGCGGTTTGAGATGGAATCTAAGGGCAAAACCATGGGCATGAACTACTACACCACGCCGGATGAAACCATGGAATCACCCGACGCGATGCTGCCGTGGGCGCGGCTGGCGTTGAATGTTGCGCTTGCTGCCAAGAAAAAAAATAGCCCAAAAAAATGAAAGCAACCACCAAAAAAGTGCCCTCAAAAGGGCCATGAATTTCGGTGTTCGCTTATAGGTAAATAGTCGCCCCTGCAAAATTCAAATACACGACCAATCAACCATAAGAAGGCAAACGCTGTGCGCCATTAGACGCACAAACACTCATCCAA
>JAYUCJ010000312.1:0-16733 GCA_043740415.1 Polaromonas sp.
TGGGAATTGACCCGTTTGGCCGAGATGGCGATTCGTCTCAACCGCTTTGACGATGCCGAGGCCTACTTCAAGCAGGCTTTGAAACTGGGTGTGACGGACCAGTTTTTGCTGGGTGCGTATGCTGATTTTTTACTGCAACAAAAGAAGCCTGAAGCGGTGATTACTCTGCTGGCTGACTGGGAACGCTCTGACATTTTGCTGCTGCGCTTGGCACTGGCTGGCAAAGCCGCCAACCATAAAAAGGCCGCTGATTGGGCGAGCAGCTTGCGTGACCGCTTTGTAGAGGCCGCCAAGCGCGGCGACCGCCTGCATGAGCAAGAGGCCGCCCGCTTTGAGCTGGACATTGAAAACAACCCGAAAAAAGCCCTTACCTTGGCTGCCAACAACTACAAACTGCAAAAAGAGGCGCGGGATGCTGAAGTGCTGCTGCGCACCGCCCTGGCCAACAAGGACGCCGCCGTTGCAGAACCGGCGCTGGCATGGTTGAAGCAAAACAAGTATGAGGACGCGCATTTAGCCGATCTTGCGGCTAGTTTGGAGAAACTGGGAGGTTCAAAATGACAAGCTCCCAATTACATGCTAAAAAAGCACTCCAGCCGGCGTATTTATTGCCAAAGGCGCTATCATTTTTGATGATGTTTTCAGTGTTTTTAGGAGCACTTTTTGCATCCACAAACGCCCAAGCCCACAAACCCAGCGACAGCTATTTGACGATGAGTGTCCAAACTGGCGGCTCTGACGTCGCCGTCCGCTGGGACATCGCCCTGCGCGATTTGGACTACGTGCTGCAACTGGACCGCGACAACGACGGCGCGCTGACCTGGGGCGAGGTGCGCGCACGCGGCGACGACATCACCAAATACGCCACGGCCAACCTGGCGCTGTCCAGCAAAGACAAAGCCTGCGCACTCATAACCTCCGCGCCCATGCAGCTGGACAAACACAGCGACGGCACCTACGCCGTGCTAAGCTTGACCGCTGCTTGCGGTGCTGCGATCACGGAGGCTTTGCAGGTCAAATACTCACTGTTGTTTGACGTGGACCCCTCGCATCGCGGCTTGGTGCAGTGGCTTGCGCCCGGTGAAAAGGAAGCTTTATCGGTCATTCTGGGCACGGAAACCGCCACCCAAAAGCTTACCCTGCAAGCGCCCAGCGCGTGGGAGACTTTCAAGCAATACGTGGTCGAAGGCGCTTTTCACATCTGGATCGGCTATGACCACATCCTCTTTTTGTTGTCCTTGCTGCTGCCGGCGGTGTTGATTTTCAGCAAGATTAATGCGGCCAATGGCAAACGCGCCACCGACATTCAGCCCGCGCCGTCCTTCATGGCCGCCCTCAAAGAAGTGCTCAAAGTCGTCACCGCCTTCACCCTCGCCCACTCCATCACCCTGAGCCTGGCCGCACTGGGCGTGGTCAGCCTGCCTTCCCGCTGGGTTGAGTCGGCCATTGCAGCGTCCATAATCGTCGCAGCCGTGCAGAACATTCGCGGCGTGGTGGACAGCAAGCGCTGGATTATGGCGTTTGGCTTCGGACTCATCCACGGCTTCGGCTTCGCCTCCGTCTTGGCCGACCTCGGTTTGCCGCAAAACGCGCTCATCACCGCACTGGTCGGCTTCAACGTCGGCATTGAAGGCGGCCAACTAGCGATCGTCGCCGTGTTCATGCCGCTGGCGTTTTGGCTGCGCAGTACCCGGTTTTACCAAGTCCAGGTCTTCAAATGGGGCTCAGTCCTCATCGCGCTGCTGGCCTTGTATTGGTTTGTGCAGCGGGCGTTTGATTTGTGATGAGAATTCCCCTTCATTCTGAAGGGGTGCCCAACGGGCGGGGTAGCTCTTTTCCGCGTTGCAACTACCCCGTCGCTATGCGCCACCCCTTCAAATTGAAGGGGAATGAATACATCGGATGTATATCCGTAGGTTTGGCTATTTAAGCCAAACTATCTCCATACTCCGCCAAAGCAGCCAAAATCCCGTTCCCCTTCGCATCTGCCGTTTTGGAGAGTTCGTTTAACTGAGCGTAGAAGGCCTCCAACGATCTTGCGCCGCCCTCGCCTTCTTGCAATCTGGCTGAGCAGTGCTCATACCAACGCTCTTGTTCGTCATCGTTCAAGATGTCGGGGAAATTGCGGGCTTTGTAGCGGAAGACGAGTTCTTCCAGGCGTTCGTCTTCAAAGCCGGTGCGGGCTTCGGCCAACTTGTCGGGCGTCAAGGTGATGAGCTGGTTCAGGCGGCGTCTGTCGTTGTTGCCGACGAAACCGCCGTAGAGGTCAGCATCTACGTCTGGGGCAGCTGCGTTTTCAGTAGCGGGACGCTGAAATATCACGGGCCACAGGGCGCTCATGTCGGGTAATTCGGTCGCTTTCTCGGCATTTTGCATCTGCGCGGCTACATCTATACCCCACTTTTGCGCCATCACCGCGCTCAGGGTTTTCAGGCTGCTGATAACCATGGGCGATTTGTTCAAATGCACGGTTTTGATGGGCAGGCGGGTCATGCCGGCGGGTAGGTCGCTGGATTTGGTGAATAGGCGCAGGCGGACTTCGTCTGGCTTCAGCAGCGCAAGTTCACTCGGGTCATGCGCCAAGTCCCAGGCGATCATTTCGTTTTTATTGGTCGGATGCATGGCCAGCGGGAACATGATGGCGATACAGCCTTTTTCAGAGGGGAACATGCCTGAAATGTGCAGGAAAGGCCGCGCGTTTTGCAGCGTCGTCGGTAAGCCCAGCTCAGCGGCGACGCGGTCTTTTTTGTGCAGACTGAGGCAGAAGTCGAACAGTTTGGGGTTGGTTTTTTTGATCAACCGCGCCAAGTCGATGGTCGCCTGAACGTCGGACAGCGCATCGTGCGCGGTTTCGTGGGCGAGTCCGTTGGCTTTGGTGAGATCTTCGAGCTTGAAACTGGGTTTTTGGAGTGAAATTGAGGTAATCTCTGATTTTACAGGTTCATTTACGCCTATAGCCGGCGTATTTATTGCCTGAGGTGCTATGTTATTTGTAGTATTTTTAGCTTCCTTGGCAGCGATGGAAGCCAGCTCTTCAGCTGAAATATCCTTCAACGGCCAGTTGATACCGTCAGGGCGCAAGGCGTAGGCCGTCCGCACCACGTCCATCAAATCCCAGCGGCCGCAGTTGTTTTGCCACTCGCGGGCGTAGGGGTCGCGCAGGTTACGCCACAGCACGAAACGGGTGAACTCGTCGTCAAAACGAATGGTGTTGTAGCCGACACCAATGGTGTCGGGCTGGGACAAAGCGGTTTCAATCTGCGCTGCAAATTCATGCTCAGGAATGCCGCGCTCCAGACAGACTTGTGGGGTGATGCCGGTGATGAGGCAGGACACTGGGTCGGGCAAGTAATCGGGTGCAGGCTGGCAGTACAGCATGATGGGCTCGCCGATCACGTTTAAATCGGCGTCGGTGCGGATGGCGGCGAACTGCGAGGGGCGGTCAACACGGGGGTTGATGCCGAAGGTTTCGTAGTCGTGCCAGAGGAAGGTATGAGATAGCGACGGAGAGGGGGAAGTTGAAGCCATGACAAACGATAACTCAAAATTAACAAAAAAAATCCATTCGGACTGAGCTTGTCGAAGCTTTTAAGACTCCTTCGACAGGCTAGGACGAACGGATGGGTGGGTTAGCGGGCAAAGAGAGTGCCAACCTTCGATATTAACCTTCTGAAACCTCTTCCGTTTCAGATTTGACCTTGCCTTCTTTCTTAGCTGGCTTTGGCAGCGGTGTGATATCCAAGACCACTTCGCCGGTTTCTACGCCCTTCTCGTCCGTTTTCGTGGCGATATCCACCGTCAAACGGCCACCGTCGACCAAACGGCCGAACAGCAACTCGTCGGCCAGGGCGCGGCGAATCATGTCTTGGATCAGGCGCTGCATTGGGCGGGCACCCATGAGCGGGTCGAAGCCTTTTTTCGCCAAGTACTTGCGCAAGCCATCGGTGAAGGTGACTTCGACTTTCTTCTCAGCTAGTTGCGTCTCAAGTTGCAGCAAGAACTTGTCTGCCACGCGCAGAATGACGTTTTCGTCCAACGCTTTGAAGCTGACAGTTGCGTCCAAACGGTTGCGGAACTCGGGTGTGAACAGGCGCTTGATGTCGGCCATCTCGTCGCCCGCTTCGCGCGGGTTGGTGAAGCCGATGGTCGCTTTGTTCATGGTCTCAGCGCCAGCGTTGGTGGTCATGATCAAAATCACGTTGCGGAAATCGGCTTTGCGGCCGTTGTTGTCCGTCAGCGTGCCGTGGTCCATCACCTGCAAGAGCACATTGAAAATGTCCGGATGGGCTTTTTCAATCTCATCAAGCAAGAGCACGCAATGCGGTTTTTTGGTGACGGCTTCGGTGAGCAAACCGCCTTGGTCAAAACCGACATAGCCTGGAGGCGCACCGATCAAGCGGCTGACGGCATGGCGTTCCATGTATTCGCTCATGTCAAAGCGAATCAGCTCAATGCCCATGATGTAGGCGAGCTGCTTGGCGGCTTCGGTTTTACCGACACCCGTTGGGCCGCTGAACAAGAACGAACCAATCGGCTTGTCAATCTTGCCCAAGCCAGAGCGCGCCATTTTGACGCTGGAGGCCAATACGTCCAAAGCTTTGTCTTGACCAAACACCACGCTCTTCAAGTCGCGCTCTAGTGTTTGCAGCTTGCTGCGGTCATCGTTCGACACATTCGCCGGTGGAATGCGGGCGATTTTGGCGACGATTTCCTCGACTTCGGTTTTGCCGATGACTTTTTTGCGTTTTGACGCTGGCAAAATCCGCTGTGCTGCGCCGGCTTCGTCGATCACGTCAATCGCCTTGTCGGGCAACTGGCGGTCGTTGATGTATTTGGCGCTGAGCTCAGCCGCGGCTTGCAAAGCAGCCAGCGCATATTTCACGCCGTGGTGCTCTTCAAAGCGTGACTTCAAACCTTTGAGAATGTCAATGGTTTCAGGCACAGACGGCTCAACGACATCGATTTTTTGGAAGCGACGCGCCAAGGCAGCGTCTTTCTCAAAAATCGCACGGTATTCGGTAAATGTCGTTGCGCCTATGCATTTGAGCTGACCCGAGCTGAGTGCGGGTTTCAGCAAGTTAGATGCGTCCATGGTGCCGCCAGAGGCCGCACCCGCACCGATGATGGTGTGGATTTCGTCAATGAACAAAATGCCGTTCGGTTTGTCTTTGAGCTGTTTGAGCACGCCTTTCAAGCGCTGCTCAAAATCGCCACGGTATTTGGTACCGGCCAACAAAGCGCCCATGTCTAAAGAGTAAACGACGGAGTCGGCCAAAATTTCTGGCACCTCTTTTTGCGTGATGCGCCAGGCCAAGCCCTCGGCAATCGCGGTTTTACCCACACCAGCCTCGCCCACCAACAATGGGTTATTTTTACGGCGGCGGCAGAGGATTTGAATCGTGCGCTCGACTTCGTAGTCGCGGCCAATCAACGGGTCAATCTTGCCGGATGCGGCGAGCACGTTGAGGTTTTGGCAGAACTGATCTAGCGGAGACTGCTTCTCTTGTTTCTCCGCGCCCTGCTCTTCAGATTGCTCGGCGGCTTCGCCTGATTTCACCGGCTCTGGTGGGTCGCTCTTTTTGATACCATGAGCGATGAAGTTGACCACGTCCAAACGGGTCACGCCTTGCTGGTGGAGATAGTAAACCGCATGCGAGTCTTTTTCACCAAAGATGGCGACCAAGACATTCGCACCGATGACTTCTTTTTTGCCGCTGCCAGTTGATTGCACATGCATGATAGCGCGCTGGATGACGCGCTGGAAACCCAGCGTCGGCTGCGTATCCACTTCGTCTGAGCCAGCGACTTGGGGCGTATTATCAGCAATGAAGGCGTTCAGCGACTTTCGCAGATCGTCAATATTGGCCGAGCAAGCGCGGAGCACTTCAGCGCCGCTGGGGTTGTCCAGAAGTGCCAAGAGCAAATGCTCGACGGTGATGAACTCATGGCGCTGCCGACGTGCTTCAACAAAGGCCATGTGCAAACTAACTTCTAACTCTTGGGCAATCATGCTGTGTCCTTTGGCCTGTGATACTAATGACGTTTACTAACGAGGTTTGAATAACTATATCCCGATATTTGCTGAAATTTCAGTGATTCAGAACTTTTACATGGGGTGCATGTATCGTGATTCAAGAGCTTAATCAAGCGGCTCTGCTTGACACTGTAGTGGGTGGCCATGTTCTTTGGCTGCGCCTGCAACTTGATCAACCTTACTGGCTGCAATGTCTTTAGAAAACACACCACATACCCCTTTGCCATCTAGGTGAATTTTGAGCATGATTTGGGTCGCGGTTTCTCGGTCTTTTTTGAAGAACTCTTGAATCACAAAGACCACAAACTCCATCGGCGTGTAATCGTCATTCAACATCACGACTTGGTACATTTGAGGTGGTTTGGTCTTTTGCGGCACGCGCTCAAGCACCGTGGTGTCGCCGTCGTCCCGCTTTGGAATAGCAGGTGCGGGTTGCACAGGTTTATTAGGGTTTGCGGGGGATTTTGTGGCCATGAATTCATTGTAGCAAGCAGGAAATAGCTTGCAATAAGTAAGCAATAAAACAGAGATTAAATCGCTATTAAATTGCTATTAAATCGAAAATTAAGTCGAAAACTAGACTCTATCTCGGTGCGAAATCTCGATAACCAAGGCTTTGGCGGCAATTTTTTCGACCAAACTTTCCGCTTGGCTGCGGTTTTTGGCATCTAAGTTGGCATCCCATTCGTCTAGCAAATACACGACGGCGTTGGTGTTCTCTGAGATTTCTTGCAATGATTTAAGTTGACGCTCACCCGATGAGAAACCGCTTTTTGGCTCTTCGTAGTCTTCGTTCAAGTCATTTTCATCATCTGCCAAGATTTCAGGCTGACTGCTTAGTCTTGGTTTGTCGTAGGCAAACGCCAAACTGTCCGCCGTTGGCCAGTAATAGGCCTGTGCGCCTAACTTGGTTTTCATGGCGGCTAGCAAGGTTGATTTACCTGAGCCGTTACCGCCGCGAACCAAGATTCGACCCGTTGGGTGCGTTTTTACTATCTCTAATGCTGAAGCTAGCGAATCGCAAACCAAGGCTTGCCCGCCGACTGAATTTCGCAGCGTCAAACTAACACGCTTGAATTTGATGCGCGCGTCAAAATCGGCATCTGGTTCAGGATGCATGGTATTGCAAGCACCGGTGATGCGCGTCCACACGGCGAGCAAATCGTTCCAACCGGTGACCAAACCGTGTACATCGTGCGACAGCTCGATTTGCCTAGGCAACGTTGCGGCCAAACCAATCAACAACGCCGTGTTTGACACATCACGCGAAGCAATCACCACGATATAGCCAAACACCATGCCCAAGGCGATGATGCCACTGATTGTCGACAAACCTTCCCTAGCCATGATGGACTTGATTTGTGCGGCCAGAGCATCGCGTAATCGCTCTTTGAAGGTGCCATGCCACAAACGAAAGTTATAGCGGTTGCCACTGAAAATATTGTCCCAAGCGCTATAAGTATGTGCCGTCAAGCGGTTGGTTTGGCGCTGGTTGTTGGCATAGGCTCGGGCAATAGGTTTACGCACAAACCACTGGATGCACATGAGCACCGCAAACACTGCGGCATAGGCCACGGGCAAACCGGCATCGATGGCAATACCCAGCACCAAAGCGTTGAAAATCAAAGCAAAAAAGAGTTTCAAATCGGCTTCCAGCTCAAACATCAGCTCAAAGAAAATGTGGAAGGTTTCGTTGGTCAAGAAGGGCTCTGTGATTTCACGCACCGGCTTATTCCCCAACAAATTGGCATATTTTTTATTGTCTCGCGCAAAGCGCATCATGTAGCGGCCAAAAGCGCCAAAACCGGCGCGCTCGGCAAACACCCAACTCACCGCACCGACCACATAGGCGGTTGATTGAGCCGCGACAATCCACAGCAAATCACCAATCAGAAACTCTTCATTGGCAACATCTTGCCCAGCTTTGATGATCAGCCAAGTGGTCGATGCAGCCAGAGCCGCCTCGACGATCAGCAAAAAGAGCATGACGTAAAACGGCGGGCACAACAAAAACCGAACAAAGTCGGAGTTTTTGTAGCCAGCTCTGGGGCGGGAAAAAGGTGTTTTCTCAGTCATGCATTTAAAAAGCCGCTGGGGTTCTCCGTAGATTACATGTTGTCAATCATCACTTGGCCAAAGCCCGAGCAACTCACTTGCGTTGCGCCTTCCATCAAGCGTGCAAAATCGTAAGTCACTTTTTTGCTGGCGATTGATTTTTCCATGGAACTGATGATCAAATCAGCCGCCTCTGTCCAACCCATGTGGCGCAGCATCATTTCGGCCGCCAAAATGGAAGCACCTGGATTCACGTAATCTTTACCCGCATATTTGCTAGCGCTGCCATGGGTGACCTCAAAACACGCCACAGTATCTGACAAGTTCGCACCGGGTGCGATACCAATAGCCCCAACCTGCGCCACCAAGGCGTCTGCAATATAGTCACCATTCAAATTCAGTGTTGCCACAACAGCATGTTCTGTTGGGCGCAACAAGATTTGTTGCAAAAAGTCGTCAGCTAAAACATCTTTGATGATGATCACTTTACCGGTTTTAGGATTTTTAATCTGGCACCACGGCCCACCATCAATCAATGTTGCACCAAACTCCTTTTGAGCCAAGCCATAAGCCCAATCTCGGAACGCGCCCTCCGTGAATTTCATAATAATGCCTTTGTGAACAATCGTCACACTGGGCTTGTCATTGTCAATGGCGTATTGAATCGCTTTGCGCATCAAGCGCTCGGTGCCTTCGCTGGAAACAGGCTTGATGCCGATGCCAGATGTCTTTGGGAAGCGAATGTTATTGACGCCCATCTCTTCTTGCAAGAATTTGATGATTTTCTTGGCCTTCTCGCTGCCAGCTTCAAACTCAATACCCGCATAAATATCTTCCGAATTCTCGCGGAAAACAGCCATGTTGGTTTTTTCTGGCTCTCGCAAAGGCGACGGCACGCCAGCAAAATACTGCACGGGCCGTAAACAAACATACAAATCAAGCTCTTGTCGCAAAGACACATTCAAAGATCGGATACCAGCACCTAATGGCGTGGTCAGTGAACCTTTGATGGAAATAACATGTTCACGCAAAGCATTCAGAGTTTCTTCAGGCAGCCAAGCATCAGTGCCATACACCTTGGTCGCTTTTTCGCCAGCGTAAACCTCCATCCAATGGATGTGGCGTTTTCCGCCGTAAGCTTTGGCCACGGCCGCGTCTACCACTTTGAGCATCACCGGCGTGATATCTTGACCTGTGCCGTCACCTTCAATGAAGGGAATAATCGGCTGATCCGGCACATTGAGCGACCTATCGGCATTCACAATGATTTTGCTACCGCCGGCAGGCACTTTAACGTGCTGATACATGGGTTACGCTCTCCAAAAGGCTAGTTATGAGTTGTCTTTGATTCTAGTCTTAAAAATAGTTATAAAAATAGTTCAAAAAGTTGTCAACCATAACGAATCTCGCCTCGTTACGGATACACCTCCAAGAATTTTGGCAGGAATTTTTTAAATAACGTTATTTTAGGAACTCTCATCATGAACAAAATCCTCGCCGCTTTGGTTGCTGGTCTCTTCGCTGCTACTACTTTCGCTGCTTCTCACGCTGCTGCTCCTGCAGTTCCTGCTAAGCCTGCTACACCAGCCGTCGCTGCTGCTCCAGCTGCTCCAGCTGCTGAAATGAAGAAAGAAGAAGCTAAGCCAATGGCTAAAGCAGCTAAGAAAGCTAAGAAAGCAAAGAAAGCATCTAAGAAAGCTGCTGCTAAAGCTATGGCTGACAAGCCAGCTGCTAAGTAATTAGCCGCTAAAAGATGGGTGGTAGTGCGCTGAAAGGCGTGCTATTATTCTGATGTGGTCGAAAATGAAAGTTTTTTGCTACTATTTTTCAACTTAAATCTGAAAGACTATCATGGCTAAAAAAGTAAAAGCGAAAAAAGCAAAAAAAGCAGCTAAGAAACCAGCTGCTAAATAATTTTTGCGACATCGGTTTGAACTTTGGTTCTAGCCTTTGTCAATGATGCCCGTTTGAGCTTCGACTTAAACGGGCATTGTCATTTTTAGGTTTCAAACCATGAAAACTTCACTTCACGCAATTTTTCATTTACCAATCGCAGGTTTGCTTTGCGCCTTGAGTCTGAGCGCCTTCTCACAAGAGGGGCCACAACTCAATCTGCCGCGCATCAAAATTTCAGCCGGCATGCACCAAATTGACACGCAATTAGCCACGACGCCGATAGAGCGACAAATAGGCCTGATGAACCGGCCTACCATGCCCACACACGAAGGCATGCTGTTTGTGTTTGACGAGCCTACTCGGCAATGCTTTTGGATGAAAAACACCCTGCTTCCGCTGACAGCCGCTTTTGTCGCCGATGATGGCACCATCGTGAACTTAGAAGACATGAAACCACAGACTTTGGAAGCACATTGCTCCACCAAAGCGGTGCGCTACGTGCTTGAAATGAACCAAGGCTGGTTTGCCAAACGCGGCATCAAGGCGGGTACTAAGCTCTCCGGCGTGCCTTTTAAACAGTAAGACTGTGGTGACTATCTGACGACAATGTGACAAATTCACGAAAAAGGCCGTAAAGCACAAGTTTTACGGCCTTTTAAAATACCTGCATCGAAGTAACTCGAAGTCTATCGAGACCCACCGCGGTTATCAAACTTCGATGCGTTCAAGCTCAGGCGAAATTGGCTTGCGCAAATTCCCAGTTGACCAAGTTGTTGAGGAAAGTCTCCACAAACTTTGGACGCGCATTGCGGTAGTCGATGTAGTAGGCGTGTTCCCACACGTCAACGGTCAACAAAGCCTTGTCGCCTGTGGTCAATGGCGTACCGGCGGCACCCATGTTGACGATTTCAACCGTGCCGTCCGCCTTTTTCACCAACCAAGTCCAGCCAGACCCAAAATTGCCAACGGCTGATTTGACGAATGCTTCTTTGAAAGCAGCATAAGTGCCAAATTTGGCGTTGATCGCCGCAGACAAAGCACCCGTTGGCTCGCCGCCGCCGGCTGGTTTCATGCAGTTCCAGAAAAAGGTGTGGTTCCAGATTTGGGCTGAGTTATTGTAAATACCGCCTGAAGACTTCTTGATGATTTCTTCCAAGGTCATGCTTTCAAACTCAGTGCCTTTTTGCAGGTTGTTGAGGTTGACCACATAGGCATTGTGGTGCTTGCCGTGGTGAAACTCGAGTGTTTCTTGAGAGTAGTTAGGTGCCAAAGCATCAATCGCGTATGGCAGGGCTGGTAGGGTATGTTCCATGATGATTCCTCTAAGTAATAAAGTTATTGAAGTTATTTAAATTATTGAGATGATCTTTGATTCTAACGATGTCTGTGCGAAATGACACGCAAACGGTTAATCGACAGTGATATCTTTGACGACCATACCAATCTGCCCTTTGGCCAACGTCGCCCGCAAAGCCTGGCCCGCTGTCACTTGGGCAGCGTCAACGACAGTTGCTCCCGCTTCGTCTGCCAGCCACGCGTAACCGCGCTGCAGCACCAGCTGCGGGTCAAGCAAAGCCAAGCCACGCTCTGACCGCGCCAGCCGCTCTTGCATGCGTGACACGGCTGATTTCAGCTGGTTCGGCCACTGCGTTTGCAACGATCGCAAGTACTGATGCTGGCTCGCCACCTGTCCTTTCACGGCAAATTTCAAGTGCTGACCCTGACTTTGCAGTTGCTGACGCTGCTGCGCCAGCCAAGTCGATGGCCGCCCCAAACGCGCCTGCGCACGGTCTAGCCTTTGGTTTTGGCTGTCGATGGTGCGGTTTGCGGTACTTTGCAAGCGGTCCTGTATCAAATCCAGCGCAGTTACCCAAGTTAGTTGCGATGCGCTGACCAATTCTGCCGCCGCCGTCGGTGTAGGCGCGCGTACATCGGCGACAAAATCGGCAATCGAAAAATCAGTTTCATGGCCCACGCCGACGATGATGGGAATGGGGCTGTCGGCAATCGCACGCGCCAAGGCTTCGTCGTTGAACGCCCATAAGTCTTCCAGCGACCCACCGCCACGAACGAGCAGAATGACATCGATTTTAGGCAATGAATCAGACAACAAATCCGACTCTAAATCGAACTCAAGCCGACGTATTTGTTCATTGTATTGATACAATTTTGATAGCGATTTGATGATCTCTTGCGGTGCATTGGCACCCTGCACCGAGGCTGGCGACAGCACCACGGGAATATGCGGCACGCGGCGCTGCAGGGCGGTGGCGACGTCATGCAAAGCGGCTGCGCCCAGCGACGTGACCAAGCCAATTTTTCGCGGCATCAGCGGCAGTGCACGTTTGCGGCTAGGCTCAAACAAACCCTCGGCCTCCAGCTTGGCTTTGAGCCGCAGAAACTGCTCAAACAACGCGCCTTGCCCCGCCTGGCTGATGCTTTCCACAATCAACTGCAAATCACCACGCGGCGTGTACACGTCGATACGGCCGCGCACTTCGACCAAGTCGCCATCACGCGGCATGAAGTCCGCCATAGAGGCTGCACGTTTGAACATCGCACAGCGGATTTGCCCGCTCGCGTCTTTCAACGAAAAGTAGCAATGCCCCGAACTAGCGCGGGAAAACCCTGATATTTCTCCCCGCACCGTGACGGGGTTGAAGCGCGCATCCAGCGCATCAGCAATCGCGCGACACAGCGCGCCGACCTGCCAAACTTGGGCGGGAAGTCTACGTGCGGGGGCGGAAGTGCGTGCGTCAGTCATGGTGTATGAATTATCGTTATTTATACCGCCAAATCGGGGCTCGTTTGAGCGAAAAGCCCGTATTTAGTCACTTCTTTGCTCATTTAAATACATCCATTGACAACTAAAAAACAATAGCATGACAGTTCGATGACACCTTGTATCTTGTTGATTTTATTGACTATTTCTGAAAATATTGGTTACTATTCATACGCTTATTTTTTAAGCAACCCAACAAGAGTACCTAAAAATGCGGGTTTGCGTAGTTTGGGGGGTAGTTTTGCACAAAGATATCCACAGTT
Organism: Polaromonas sp.; assembly: GCA_043740415.1. Taxonomy (GTDB): domain Bacteria; phylum Pseudomonadota; class Gammaproteobacteria; order Burkholderiales; family Burkholderiaceae_C; genus Aalborgiella. The sequence goes on from JAYUCJ010000312.1 coordinate 13,031, forward strand.
TTTGTGTGCTTCACTTTTTGACAAGCTTTTGACAAACTTTCATGCCGATTCTGGCTGAATCACGATAAAACCGTGATGAACAGGCGCGGCCTAGGTCATAATTGCCAGCATTGTTTAAACGGAGAATCTTCCCTTGCTATCCATCATTCAAGCCGCCGGCTGGCCCATTTGGCCACTCATTGCCTGCTCCATCATCGCTCTAGCTCTGGTTATTGAACGTTTTTACAGTTTGCGCACCAACAAAATTGCCCCCCTCAACTTGATCGAGGAAGCACTGACCGTCGCACGCACCGCCGTACCCGGCCCCGATGTGGTGAAGCAACTTGAACAAAGCTCCGAGCTCGGCACGGTATTGGCCAGTGGCTTACGTGCTTTGAACGTGAACCCGCGTACGTCTGAAGCTGATTTACGCGCCAGCATGGAAGAATCTGGTCGCGTGGTCGGGCACCGTTTGGAGAAATACCTCACCACGCTGGCCACCATCGCCTCAGCAGCCCCGTTGCTGGGTTTGCTGGGGACCGTCATCGGCATGATCGAGATTTTTGGCTCGCAAGGCTCAAGTACCGGTGGTGCCAACCCTGCGCAGCTGGCGCAAGGCATCTCCATGGCGCTGTACAACACGGCGTTTGGCCTGATTGTCGCTATTCCAGCCCTGATTTTTTGGCGCTATTTCCGTGCCCGCGTCGATGAGTATTTGCTCACGCTGGAGCTCAACTCTGAGCGTTTGCTGCGTCACTTGATCACGCTGCGTAAGTAGATAAGACTAAATAAGTAAGACTAAATAAGCAGCTGAACACCATGGATTTTCGCAACCGCTCCCACCGCAGCGCCACCACCGAACCCGAAATCAACCTGATTCCGTTCATCGACGTGCTCTTGGTGGTGTTGATTTTTCTCATGTTATCAACCACTTACAGCAAGTTTACCGAGCTGCAGTTGAAACTTCCCTCGGCAGACACACAAGCCGCCAAAGACCGTCCGAATGAAATCATCGTCACCGTGAACAGCGCGGGCACTTATTCAGTCAACAAAACTTTGGTGCCGCAGCGCGGTGTGCTGGCCTTGGCCGCCGCCTTGGCCGAGGCCAGCAAAGCCATCGGCACACCCGTCGCCGGCAAAGAACCCGTGGTTATCATCAGCGCGGATGCGCAGGCAACACACCAATCCGTCATCAGCGTGATGGAAGCGGCGCGGCAAACGGGTTTGAACCAAATCACCTTTGCCACGCAAAAAACAGGTGCAAAGTAAAGAATCCATTGCAGATAAGTTAAAAATCGACTTGCAGTCGGCGTGGTACAAGCGTGGACTGCTGTCATTTTTGATCTCCGCCTTGCTCTGGCCGCTGTCTCAGGTTTACAGGTTTTTAGCGTTCGCACATCGCCAGCTGTACCGAAGCGGCATTCGCAAAGCGCACAAAGTCAGCGTTCCTGTCGTCGTCGTGGGCAATATTGTGGCTGGCGGGGGCGGCAAAACGCCTACTGTCATAGCGCTGGTGCAGCATTTGCAGGCGCTGGGCATCCAAGTCGGCGTGATTTCGCGTGGCTATGGGCGAACCAGTGCTGAATGCCTAGAAGTCAAAAAAAACAGCGCCATTTCAGATGTCGGGGACGAACCAGCCGGCGTATTAATTGCCTGCAATGCTATTGTATTCGTAGCGAATTCACGGTTTGAGGCGGCATCAACTTTGCTCAAAACCTATCCAAACACCCAAGTCATCATCTCAGACGACGGCTTGCAGCACCATGCGCTGCGGCACGACATTGCAGTGACGGTGTTTGACGACAGAGGCATGGGCAATGGCTTGCTGCTGCCTGCTGGGCCTTTAAGGCAGTCTGCGGTTAAAACTGACCAATCACTGGTTCTTCATACAGGCAACCAAGCAGCCAAACTACCCAAAATCACCGCGCCCCAATTCACCGCCCGCCGCGCTTTGGCGAGTTATGCGCTTAGGTCTGACGGCAGCAAAGTCAATATCGGCGAGTTGAAAGCGCAAAAAAACTTATTAGCACTGGCCGGCATTGCCAACCCAGAGGCGTTTTTCGACATGCTGCGCGACCAAGGTTTGAATTTGGTTAAAACCGTTGCACTGCCAGATCATTTCAATTTTAACTATACTTTTAATAGCGATTTAGGCAATGAATACGCCGGCTACACCCTTATTTGCACGTTAAAAGATGCGGTAAAACTGTGGCAAACCCATCCCGACGCCTTGGCCGTTCCGCTGGAGTTTTCACCCGAAGCGGCGTTTTTCACGGCCTTTGATGGCATGCTGAAACCGCTATTGCAACCGATACTAAAAACCCATTCACCGACTTAAAAGTTATCATCACAACTATGGACACAAAATTACTCGAACTGTTGGTTTGCCCCGTTACCAAAGGGCCGTTGCGATTGAACCGCGAAGATCCGGCCAATCAGGAGCTGATCTCCAAAAGCGCCCGCCTCGCCTACCCCATACGCGACGGCATCCCGATTTTGCTGGAAGCCGAGGCGCGGGTGCTGACGGATGAGGAGATTGAAAAACTCCAAGCCAAAGCGAATACCTAGGCTGCGCACACAAGCTGTAGAGATTGACCGAGCATGAACATGAAACTCACGGTACTGATTCCTGCGCGCTTGGCCTCCACGCGGCTGCCCAACAAACCGCTGTCGGATGTGGCGGGGCTGCCCTTGATCGTTCGCGTGGCGCAACAAGTGCTCTCATACACTACAAATAATATAGCATCTAAGGCAATAAATACGCCGGCTACAGCCATAAATGATGTGAAAATTCGGGCTGTGGTAGCCTGCGACAGCGAAAGCATCCTCACAGTCTGCCAACAACAAGGCATTGAAGCCGTGCTGACCCGCAACGACCACCCCAGCGGCAGCGACCGGCTGGCCGAAGCGTGCGAGATGTTGCAGCTGGCGGATGACGAGATCGTCGTCAACGTGCAGGGCGACGAGCCGCTGATTGCACCGTCGCTGATTCGCGCGGTCGCCGAAACGCTGGCGGAAAAACAGCAGGCCGCCATCGCCACTGCCGCGCAGGTCATTGTCGCGGCGGAGGAATTTTTCAATCCGAATGTGGTGAAAGTGGTGTGCGATGCGAACGGTTTTGCGCGCTACTTCAGCCGCGCGCCGATCCCTTACGCGCGCGACGCCTTTGCGCAAAAAAAAGATGCGCTGCCGGCCCATTTTCCGGCGTTGCGGCATATCGGCATATACGCCTATCGCGCCGGTTTTCTCAAACGCTATGCCAGCCTGCCACCCGCGCCGGCTGAGCAACTTGAATCGCTCGAACAACTGCGCGCGCTGCATCACGGATACCGCATTGCCGTGACGGTGTGGCCGGGCGCGCTGGCACCGGGTGTGGATACGCCTGAAGACCTCGAAAAAGTGCGCGCACGGTTCACGGTATCTTAGGCGGCGCACCGATTCCCGGTAAAATGCCCTGTGGTTAAAAATATCAAGGAGAGCGGACAATGCGATTGATTTTGCTGGGTGGGCCCGGTGCCGGAAAAGGCACCCAGGCAACCTACATCAAGGAAAAATTCGCCATACCGCAGATTTCCACCGGCGACATGCTGCGCGCCCATGTGAAAAACGGCAGCGCGCTCGGCATCGAGGCGAAAAAAATCATGGATTCCGGCGCGCTGGTGTCGGACGAAATCATCATCGGCATGGTCAAGGAACGAATCGCGGAGAAGGATTGCGCGAAGGG
>JAYUCJ010000313.1:0-16723 GCA_043740415.1 Polaromonas sp.
AGCCACCGTCAAGGCGGCGCGCATTTCGGGCATGCCCGCCTACAACGCCCTGTGCGCCGAGGCGGAGGCAGATTTCGAGGGCTTCTGGGCCCGGCTGGCGCGGGAAAACCTGAGCTGGGAAAAGCCGTTTACGCAGGTGCTGGATGAGTCCAACGTGCCGTTTTACCAATGGTTTGCTGATGGTGAACTCAATGCGTCATACAACTGCCTGGACCGCCACCTGGGCACGCCGGTCGAAAACAAAAAAGCCATCATTTTTGAAAGCGACGACGGCAAGGTCACCAACGTCACCTACAAGGAGCTGCACGCCAAAGTCAGCCAGTTCGCCAGCGCGCTCAAGGCCATGGGCATCAAGAAAGGCGACCGTGTCGTCATCTACATGCCAATGACCGTCGAAGGCGTGGTGGCCATGCAGGCCTGCGCGCGCATCGGTGCCACCCACTCTGTCGTGTTCGGTGGTTTTTCCGCCAAGAGCCTTCAAGAGCGCATTCAGGACGCCGGCGCGGTCGCCGTCATCACGGCCAACTACCAGCTGCGCGGCGGCAAGGAACTGCCGCTGAAAGCCATCGTCGACGAAGGCATCGCCATGGGTGGCTGCGAGTCGATCAAAAACGTCATCGTGTACCAGCGCACGCCGACCGCGTGCAACATGGTGGCCGGGCGCGACAGCCTGATGCACGAAGTCAGCGCCAAAGCCGCGCCGGAGTGCGCGCCCGAATTTGTCGGTGCCGAACACCCGCTGTTCATTCTCTACACGTCGGGCTCGACCGGCAAACCCAAGGGCGTGCAGCATTCCACCGGCGGCTACCTGCTGTGGGCCAAGCTCACGATGGACTGGACCTTCGATCTGCAGCCGACTGACGTGTTCTGGTGTACGGCTGACATCGGCTGGATCACCGGGCACACCTATGTGACTTACGGCCCGCTGGCAGCTGGCGCCACGCAAGTCATCTTCGAGGGCATTCCGACCTTCCCGAACGCGGGCCGGTTCTGGCAGATGATCGAAAAACACAAAGTCAGCATTTTCTACACCGCACCGACCGCGATCCGTTCGCTGATCAAATCGGCCGAAGGCGACGAAAAAGTTCACCCGGCGCGCTCCGATCTGAGCAGCCTGCGCATTTTGGGCACCGTGGGCGAGCCCATCAACCCCGAGGCGTGGATGTGGTATTACAAGCACGTCGGCGGCGAGCGCTGCCCGATTGTCGATACGTTCTGGCAAACCGAGTCCGGCGGTCACATGATCGCGCCGATGCCCGGCGCCACGCCGCTGGTGCCCGGTAGCTGCACGTTGCCGCTGCCTGGCATCATGGCGGCCATCGTCGATGAAACCGGCAAGGATGTGCCCAACGGTTCGGGCGGTTTGCTGGTCGTCAAGCGGCCGTGGCCGTCGATGATTCGCGCGATCTGGAACGACCCCGAACGCTTCAAGAAAAGTTACTTCCCCGAAGAGATGGGCGGCAACATGTATCTGGCCGGCGACGGAGCCGTACGGAATGTCGACAACGGTTATTTCCGCATCACCGGCCGCATTGACGACGTGCTGAACGTGTCGGGTCACCGCATGGGCACGATGGAAATTGAATCGGCCCTGGTGGCGCACACCACGCTGGTGGCAGAGGCCGCCGTGGTCGGCCGGCCCGATGATTTGACCGGCGAGGCGATTGTGGCCTTCGTGGTGTTGAAACGCTCACGCCCCACGGGCGACGAGGCCAAGGCCATCGCCAAGGAACTGCGTGACTGGGTTGGCAAGCAGATCGGCCCGATTGCCAAACCGAAAGACATCCGCTTCGGTGACAACCTGCCGAAAACCCGCAGCGGCAAGATCATGCGCCGTTTGCTGCGTTCAATTGCAAAAGGTGAAGCCATCACGCAAGACACGTCTACGCTTGAGAATCCGGCGATTTTGGATCAGTTGGCTGAGAAGATTTAAAGCGCATTCTTTAAATAGAAGTTAGGTTCTTATAGGCGGTCAATCGACAGGTTGACCGCCTTTTTGCTATGTATTAAATAGCACCTTAGGCAATAAATACGCCGACTATAGCTATATTCTTCTATGTTTTATGGTGTTTCGACTCGGTTTATAATCAAACCATGTCAAACTTCAACAAAAGCCCCAATCCCATCATCAACATCCACCCACTAGGCGCCAGCCCGACACCGTGGCCGACGATGGATCCGTTTTTGTTTTGCGTTTACCACGACGACAAATACCCGGCGGGTAACGGCAACATGGCACCGAATGCTTCGTTGGCAGGACGCCAAATCGGGCAAGATTTCAGCGGCAAAGATGGCTGGAGCATGTACCACGGGCAGACGGTGCCAGGCTTTCCCTCGCATCCGCACAGGGGGTTTGAGACGGTCACCATCGTGCGCAAGGGACTGATCGACCATTCCGATTCCTTGGGTGCAACCGCGCGATTCGGCGGGGGCGACACGCAGTGGCTGACGGCGGGCGGTGGCATTGTGCATTCGGAGATGTTTCCATTGATGGACGCAACCCAGCCGAATCCGCTAGAATTGTTCCAAATCTGGCTGAATTTACCCGCTAAAAGTAAAATGGTGCCTGCGCATTTCACCATGCTGTGGAATGAGAAGATTGCCCGCCACGTCGCTACAGATGCAAACGGTAAAACAACTGAAATCGCGGTGATTGCAGGTTCGTTGCTGGATAACGTAGGTGCCAAAGCCTTGCCGCCGCCTCCAGATTCGTGGGCATCACAACCTGAAAGCGATTTGGCGATTTTGACGTTGAAACTCGCCCCAGGCGCAAGATGGACTTTGCCCAAGGCGTTGAAACAAGACACAAAGCGCCAACTTTACTGCTTCAAAGGCAGCCAAGTCACTGTGGCAGAGCAAGCCGTGGGTTACGTCATGGCCGAGTTGCGCAGCGATGCTGAAGTTGAAATCTTCAACGGTGGCAACGAGTTGGCCGAGTTTTTGCTGCTGCAAGCCCGCCCGATTGGCGAACCCGTCGCGCAATATGGACCCTTCGTCATGAACACCCAAGCCGAAATCCGCCAAGCCATATCCGACTACCAGCGCACCCAGTTTGGCGGCTGGCCGTGGACTGACGGCGCACCCGTGCATGGCAACAACCCTGCGCGGTTTGCGAAGCATGTGAGTGGCAAAGAAGAACGACCCGTGGTTTAAAGCCTTAAGGCCTAACCTTCTCTGCCCAACTATGTTACGACATCACCGAGCGATCAAGGCAACATCGACTTAGGCAAGCTGAACTCTCTATCAGTCGCCAGTGTCCACAGTGCCAGCAGCACCACGATCAAACCAACCCCAACGGCGGCGTACATCGCCGCTTTCACATGGCTAAAAGCCAGCGCCCAAGGTGAGATGACCATCCACAGCCCGAGTATGGCTTCCGTCCATTCCTCCCATGCTTTAGGTGCCAGCATTGCGCCCAATGTTGTGGCAACGAGCGCTAAGCCAATTGCTACCGCATTCACCATAGCGAAAGTTTCTTCACTGAAACCGAGAATCCAAGGCGAAAGAACCAGCGCAACGCCTAAAACCGCGTTAACGGGGTCCTGCCAATGCTTGAATTTTTTCATCTTTCTACCCTCCTGTCAGCAATATGCTGACAAGTTTTAGACTAGGTTAAAAAGCACAAAGTTCCGTGATTTGGCTGCAAAGCTACGGCATCACCCCACGCCGCTGCCGCACCACATCTGCAGCTGTTACCGAAGCTGCCTGATTGCCCCATGCATTGCGAATGTAAGTGGTCACAGCCGCTATGTCCTCGTCACCCAAAACGTGCACAAACGGTGGCATGCCGAAAGGTCTGGGGTTGCCAGTTGTGCTGGGAGCGTAGCCGCCGGCTAGGAGGATGCGGACCAGGTTGGTGCTGTTGGACAGGGTGATGGCGCGGTTGCCGGCCAAGGCAGGCAGCGCGATGCTGCCTTCTACCCGCATGCCCTGCCCTTGCTCGCCGTGGCAGGTGGCGCAGTGTTTGGTGAACAGTTCTGCGCCTTTGTCAAAAAGCACTGGCTTGGATTTATCGGAAGCTGTTGATTTTGTTGAATTTTTTACCGCTAGCTGAGGAAGTGACTGCAAATACGCTGCGGTGGCTTGCAGGTCAGCGTCCGTCCAAAACTGGGTGCTGCCTGCCACCACCTCCGCCATGGGTCCTAACATGCTGGCGTTGGGCGCTATGCCGGTTTTCAGCAGGGCGACGACGTCCTGGCGCGGCAAATGGGCAACGCCGGCCTCGGCTGGGTTCACCAATGACGGCGCGTACCAATCTTGCATGGGCATGAGCGCGCCGCCTAGGAATTGATTGCCCAATCGGTCGTTGATACTCGCACCCAGCGCGTTGCGCTCGGCATGGCAGGCGCTGCAATGGCCTAGACCGCGAACCAGGTAGGCACCGCGTTGAATGTCTGAATTTTCAGTTTTTACACCTTCATTTATGCCTATAGCCGGTGTATTTATTGCCTGAGTCGCTATATTATTTATAGTAGTCTCAACTACATTCTTAGCTGTATTTTCATCAACCTTTTCAAAAAACAAGGTTCGCCAAAACGCCAAAGCGACTTGGGTGTTGAAGGGGAAAGGCAAGTCATGCGCTTTGTTGGCCTGCGCCACGGGCGCGACGCCGTACATGAAGTAAGCGTGCAAATCGTCGCTGTCGGCGCGGGTGACGTGGGTGTAGTTGGGGTATGGGAAGGCGGGTGTGAGCAAGTGGCCGTCGGCACTGCGGCCCTCATGCAGGGCGCGGTAAAAGGCATCTGCCGACCATTGGCCGATGCCAGTGTCAGCGTCTGGTGTGATGTTGCTGGTGTAAACCGTGCCAAACGGCGTGCTGATGGCTTTGCCACCCGAAAACGCCGCCCCGCCACGGGCGGTGTGGCACGCGGCGCAGTTGCCGACTTTGGCCAGGTATGCGCCGCGTTGTACCTGTAAATCGTCCAAATTCAAGGTGTTATTTTGACCTTTAGCCGGCGTATTTATTGCTTGAGTCGCTATTAAATCAGCAGCATACATGTCACGCAAAAGCAAACTGCAGGCGATGATAAACAGCAAAACTAAAAACGCTGCCAAAGCGGCGAAGATGCGTCTAATGGGTGTCCAACCGCTCCAAAGTGCTTTCATTTCGCACCACCGCATTGTTCTTGCACGGGCGCTGGCAAACGGGTTGCTGGTTTGGCAAAAGCGGGAACGGGCTGTGACGCCAACCAGCTAGACACGGCGTCGATGTCGCTAGGCGTCAACACTTTGGCGATGCGACCCATACAATCCGGCATATGAGCACGGCGCAGGCCAGTTTGCCAAGCGCCAAGCTGCGCAGCCAAATAGTCGCGCGGCAGGCCTAAAAGTGCTGGCGTATTCGGTAAAACACCCATCAGCGCCGAGCCGTGGCAGCTGGTGCACGCGGCGAGATGGCGGGTTTTGTCGCCCTGCAAAGCCAAGGTGTTGCCGAGCTGCAGCGTTGCAGCGCTGGCCGGTGTTTTCAGAGGCGCTGGCTGCGAATATGGCACATCCAAATCCGAAAAATACTGCGCCATTTCCAGTAAATAAGCGTCGCTCAAATGCTCCACCATGCCCACCATCAGCCCGTAATGGCGACGGCCTTCTTTGAAGTTTTGCAGTTGGTTGAACAAGTAACCTGCCGGTTTGCCTGCAATACGGGGGAAATACGCTTGGTTTGATGTCACACCCTGCGCGCCGTGGCAGGTGGTGCAGGCTTGCATGCGCTTGGCCATGGTGTCTGCCTGCGCTTGAACTTGCGTTTGGGCATGCGTCTGTGACGCTATCCAGACCACAACCGCGATAACTAAGTGTCTTAAAGTTAAGTGCATTTATTTAAATCTGCTATATTTACAATAGCAGCTTAGGCAATAAATACGCCGGCCGGAAGCGTTTTACCTATGAAATTGGTCGGTGTAATAGGATTCGAACCTACGACCCCTTGCACCCCATGCAAGTGCGCTACCAGGCTGCGCCACACACCGATCTGGGTTTAATTATACCTGCAACGCATGCGAAGTCGTACTCAAAAGCTCGCGAATTTCATGCAACTCTTGGCGCACCAATTGCCATTTAAAGTTGCTGGCATTTGAGCCAGAATTTGCTGGCATGGTAGGTGTAATAGGCGCAGTCGCCGCCATGGCTGCCGCAAAAGCAGCTTCAAGCGCATCATCATCGCTGATGGGTTCATCTTCATCATGCAAGCCATTGCTAGAAACAGGGGATTGACCGTCCAGCTCTGGTGCATCCGTGTTGCGTTTTTGACCGCGGTGGGCTTGCCCCATTTCTTGCATTTGGTTGCGCGCACCGTGGATGGTGAAGCCTTGGTCGTAGAGCAATTCACGGATTCGGCGGATCATCAGCACTTCATTGTGCTGGTAGTAACGGCGGTTACCGCTGCGTTTCATGGGACGCAGTTGTGTGAATTCTTGCTCCCAATAGCGTAGCACGTGGGGTTTGACACCACATAAATCGCCCACTTCACTGATGGTGAAGTAGCGTTTGGCGGGAATGGGCGGGAGAGAATTCCCCATGAAATCAATGTCCTACGTGAATAAGCTAGTAGATTACTCTAACTTTTACATTTGTACGCTGGTTTCGAAAATATTTCTTCAAGTGTGAAAACTAAGCAACACTTAACAACCCTGAAACATGATCTCAGAGGCTAAAGCTGAAAAAGTCACAAAACACCACAGCTATTTAATCGCCCGCGATTTGTTCTTTCAGTTTGTGGCTGGCATGAAAGGTGATGGCGCGGCGCGCTTCGATGGGAATCAGCTCGCCCGTGCGCGGGTTGCGGCCAGGGCGCGGCGCTTTGGTGCGGATTTGAAAATTGCCAAAACCTGGAATTTTGACGTCTTGGCCTTCCACCAATTGCGCTGAAATCAGGTCAAAAAAGGCATCGACCATGTCTTTGGATTCACGCATATTGAGCCCGATTTGCTCAAACAGCACTTCGGCCAATTGCGCTTTGGTTAAAGAATTGGTCTCTAAGCTCTCTAAAGATATTTCCATGTCGTCTCTTTTTGATTTCTTCTAATATTTAGCAACGCCATCAGCCACGTAATCTTGCACCGACTTGCGATTTCAGCTGACTGAGCACCGCATTCACTGCCGCTTCAATCACTTCGTCATTCAGTGTGGCATCTTGGCTGTTGAAGGTCAAGCGCAGGGCTAAGCTTTTTTCGTCTGCAGTTATCGCATTGCTTCCCAATTCAACGCTTGCAGCCTTAGGTCGATAGATGTCAAACAAGGTTGCGGAACGCGTCAAACCGCTCAAAGGCACAGAGGCAATGGCCGCCATCACCTCAGCGAACGTGACTTTTTCAGCCACCAAAATAGCGATGTCGCGCTCAACATCTTGCGTTTTCAACACAGGCTGCGCAACGGGCACAGAGCGTTGTAAAAGCGCATCAAGTTCCAGCTCAAACAAGACAGGCGCTTTGGTCGTTTTGCCGCCTTTGCCTAGTTCATAAGACTGAACCCACTTAGGATGCATTTCGCCAATGAAACCAATCTCTTGACCATTAACCAACACGCGGGCGCAGCGGCCAGGGTGCATGGATGGATGCTGGGCTGGCTCAAACGTCGCTTGCAGCGGGGCTAGCAGGGCTTCGACTTCACCTTTGACGTCGAAGTAATCCGCTGCCTGCTCTGCCCTGCCCCATTGCAGCTCGTCCAAATTGCCGTAAACCAAGCCAGCGACGCGCATGGGTTGGTGAAAACCGTCAACGGTGGTGTCGGTGTTTTTCACGCTCGCATCGCGCAAAAACACGCGGCCAACTTCAAAAATACGCACCCGGGATGCTTTGCGATCAATGTTGTACTTCAATACTTGCACGAGTGAGCCAAGCAGTGAGGAACGCATCACACTCATGTTGCTGGCAATCGGGTTGAGCAGCTTGATATGGTTGGCATTGCCCGCCAATTCATGCTCCCAGCGCTCTTCAACAAAGCTGAAGTTGATGGTTTCTTGGTATCCCATGGCCGCCAGAGCGCGGCGTACCGCAAACGGGCCGCGTTGCGATTCAGGGCGGACTTTGGCGGTGATGGGCGCTAATGGCGGCGTCGTTGGCAGGTTGTTGAACCCCACCATGCGCACGACTTCTTCGATCAAATCTTCTTCGATTTGGATGTCAAAACGGTAGCTTGGCGGTGTGACGGTGATGGTGTCGCCTGTTGTTGTAAATGGCAAACCCAGCTTGGTAAAAGCATCCACGCACTGTGCTTGGCTGATCGGCATGCCAATGACCTTAGCCGCACGTGCAACGCGCAGGTTGACAGGCTCAATTTTCGGCATGTTCGGCTGTAAATCGTCAATCGGACCCGCCGTGCCACCGCAGATATCCAGCACCAGCTGCGTGATGCGCTCGATGTGCTCCACCGTGAATTGCGGGTCGACCCCACGCTCAAACCTGTGACCAGCATCGGTAGAAAAATTGAAGCGGCGTGAACGACCGGCGATCATTTTTGGCCACCAGAATGCGGCTTCGATGTAGATGTTTTGAGTTGTTTCGGACACCGCTGTGGCATCGCCACCCATGATACCTGCTAGTGATTCTATAGCTTGATCGTCCGCAATCACGCCGACTTGTGCATCTACGGTGACGGAATTGCCGTTGAGCAGTTTGAGTGTCTCGCCGGGCTTGCCCCAACGCACGTCTAAACCGCCATGGATTTTGTCCAGATCAAAAATATGCGAGGGACGACCCAGCTCAAACATCACGTAGTTGGAAATATCAACCAGGGCGCTGACGCTGCGCTGCCCACAACGTGAGAGTTTGTCCACCATCCACTGCGGTGTGGGTGCTGCAAAGTTGACGCCTTTGACGATGCGGCCTGAAAAACGACCGCACAAGTCAGCCGCGCTGACTTTGACGGCGAGTTTGTCTTGGTGACCCACCGCCACAGCAGGAAAGCTTGGCGGTTTGAGCGGCGCGCCAGTCAAGGCAGACAGCTCACGCGCCACACCGTAAACGCTCAAACAATGCGCCAGATTGGGCGTCAGCTTCAAGGTCAGCAGCGTGTCGTCCAGATTCAAATGGGCGCGAATGTCTTGGCCGATGATGGCATCTTCCGCCAGTTCCAGCAAACCATCTTTGCAGTCGTTCAACTTCAACTCATTGGCCGAGCACAGCATGCCCTGGCTTTCAACACCACGCAACTTGCCCAGCTTGATCATGAAGGGTTTGCCGTCTTCGCCAGCCGGTAAAGCTGCTCCAACCAGGGCGCAAGGGATTTTGATGCCGACGCGGGCATTCGGCGCACCGCAGACGATGTTCAACAACTCGGCCTGACCGACATTGACCTGGCAGACGCGCAAGCGGTCCGCATTCGGGTGCTGCTCTGCCGCCATGATTTGACCGACCACGATGCCGGTGAACGGTGGCGCGACGGGGCTTTGCTCTTCAACTTCCAAACCGCCCATGGTGAGCGTTTCGGCCAATTGGGCAGTGGTCAATGGTGGGTTGCAAAATTCGCGCAACCAAGATTCTGGGAATTGCATAGTTAACTCTTATTTTTCTGTTTTATGAATGACTGAGGGTTTTGGCTTTTGACCTTAGTTATTGAAACTGAGACAAAAAGCGAATATCGCCATCAAAAAACAAACGCAAGTCGTTCACACCGTAGCGCAGCATGGTCAAGCGGTCTGGGCCCATGCCAAAGGCGAAACCGATGTATTTTTCAGGATCCAAGCCCATATTGCGCACCACGTTGGGGTGCACTTGGCCTGAGCCTGCCACTTCCAACCAGCGACCTGCCAGCGGGCCGGTGGCGAATTGGATGTCAATCTCAGCGCTCGGCTCGGTGAAGGGGAAAAAGCTGGGACGGAAGCGCAGCACCAGGTCGTCCGACTCAAAAAAGGTGCGGCAAAAATCGGTGAAGACGACTTTCAAGTCTTTGAAGTTCACATTCGCGCCAATCCACAGGCCTTCGCACTGGTGGAACATGGGGGAATGGGTAGCATCGCTGTCGACGCGGTAGGTACGGCCCGGAGCGATGACGCGAATCTCAGGCATGTGACCGCCCGCATCAATCAGCGCACGGTGCTTTTTAACGTGTTGCACAGCGTACCGAATCTGCATCGGGCTGGTGTGGGTGCGCAACAGGTTGGGCGCGGTCGCTGTGCCGCCTTCCACATAAAACGTGTCATGCATGGAACGTGCGGGGTGGTCTTCCGGCGTGTTCAACGCGGTGAAGTTGAACCAATCGGTTTCAATCTCAGGGCCTTGCGCGACATCAAAACCCATGGAGCCAAAAATCGCCTCAATGCGCTCCAGTGTCAACGACACAGGGTGCAAACCGCCCTGCCCGCGTTTGCGGCCTGGGAGAGACACATCCATCGCTTCGGCTTTGAGTTGCAGCTCCAGTTCGGCATCGGCCATGGCTTGACGACGGTTGGTCAAAGCGGCTTCAACTGCCTGCTTCACCACGTTGATCGCTGCGCCGCGTGATTTTTTCTCTTCCACGGGCAGCGCGGCCATGCCTTTCATCAGCTCGGTGATGCTGCCTGTTTTGCCTAAAAACAGCGCTTTGGCGTTTTCCAAATCGGCAGGTGTGGCAGCAGCGATGAAAGCTTGCTTGGCGGCGTCAACAATGGCATTCAGTTCATTCATGTTTTTTGTTCTAAAACTTTTACTTATTTATCTGAATCAATAATCTAAATCAATATTGGCAATGAAAAAGGGCTAGCGCAATCAAGCTCTAGCCCTTGTTTCTATTGCCTAAGCCGCTATTCTATCAATAGCTACTGCAGCAACATTAGCAAGCTGAAAATCAAGCAGCCAGTTTGGCTTTAACTTGTTCCACAATGCTTGCGAAGGCAGCTTTGTCGTGCACGGCGATGTCAGCCAACATTTTGCGGTCAACTTCGATAGAAGCTTTCTTCAAACCGTTGGTGAACTGGCTGTAGGTCAGACCGCATTCACGCGCAGCGGCGTTGATACGGGAGATCCACAAGCGGCGGAACACGCGCTTTTTGGTACGACGGTCACGGTAGGCATATTGCCCAGCTTTCATGACCGCTTCTTTGGCGACCCGGAAAACATTACCGCGGCGACCGCGAAAACCCTTGGCTAGGGCGATGATTTTTTTGTGACGGGCTCTGGCCGTTACACCACGTTTGACGCGAGGCATGTTAGTACTCCTTGTTCGTCGTTAATTAAATGCCTTGGCCGGGCAACATTTGTGACATACGGCCCATATCGGACTTATGCACTTCTGTTGATCCGCGCAGATGGCGTTTGTTTTTGGTGGTCTTCTTGGTCAAGATGTGACGTTTGAAGGCTTGGCCGCGCTTGACGGTGCCACCTGGACGAACGCGAAAACGTTTTTTCGCGCCACTTTTGGTCTTCATTTTGGGCATTTTCATGCTCCTTTTCTATTGTGCTCGTGAGGCGTTTGCGAACCTACGCAAACTTGTTGGCCCCGAGCCACTTGTTAAGCGGCAAGTAATTAAACCTGCCACTTGTTAAGCAGCGAGATTTAACTCACTACTTTTTGCAGAAAGCTTTAACACTTTCTAGCTTTTAGGCAAGTCTTTCAACTTGCCAAAATTCTTTACGCCGTCGTTACTGGCGCTGGTGCAACTGGTGCAGCAGCTTGCGGCTTTGGTGCTATTTTCTTCTTGCCAGGCGCGATCATCATGACCATTTGACGCCCTTCAAGCTTTGGAAACTGCTCCACCACAATCAAATCAACCAACTCATCGCGAATGCGATTGAGCAAATTCATACCAATCTCTTGGTGGGTAATTTCACGACCACGGAACCGCAGCGTTACTTTGACCTTGTCACCCTCTTCCAAGAAACGCTTGATATTGCGCATCTTGATGTTGTAATCGCCGTCATCAGTTCCTGGGCGGAACTTGATTTCTTTGATCTCAACCACCGTCTGCTTGGATTTCGCGTCGGCCGCCTTTTTTTGCTCTTGGTATTTGAACTTGCCGTAGTCCATCAAACGACAAACAGGCGGAACCGCCGTGGCAACAATTTCAACCAAGTCAACATCGTATTCACCGGCTAATCTCAGGGCTTCCATGATGGAAACGATGCCCAAAGGCTCGTTTTCTGGACCTGACAAGCGCACTTCTGGCGCCATGATTTCACGGTTTAAACGGTGTTTGCGCTCTTCACGTTGGCGACGATCACGAAATTCTGTAGCGATGGTTTTAATCCTTAAAATTTATTTGCTATCATAAAAATAGCACTACCGATAACAAATACGCCGGCTAGAGCCTGTTTTAACCTCTAAAAAAGGGATTTTAAACTTAAGCTTTAGTAGCAACATCATTAGCAAGTCTCGTTTGGAAGTCTTGTAATGGCATCACTCCGAGGTCAACATTGCCCCTCGCGCGCACTGCAACGGCACCTGCTTCCATTTCTTTATCGCCGATAACGATGATATATGGCAGCTTTTGCATTGAATGCTCGCGTATTTTATACGTAATTTTCTCGTTGCGTAAGTCTAAATTGACCCTAAACCCCTGA
Organism: Polaromonas sp.; assembly: GCA_043740415.1. Taxonomy (GTDB): domain Bacteria; phylum Pseudomonadota; class Gammaproteobacteria; order Burkholderiales; family Burkholderiaceae_C; genus Aalborgiella. Next base: position 12,471 of record JAYUCJ010000313.1, read on the forward strand.
TTTTGCAGTGTTTTTGCCACTTCTTTGGCATATTCGGCCTGCGAATCGGTGATATTGAGCACAGAAACCTGCATAGGCGCTAACCAAAACGGCAACGCGCCTGAGTGTTCTTCGATCAAAATCCCGATAAAACGCTCCAAACTGCCCACAATTGCGCGGTGCAGCATGATGGGGCGATGGCGGGCGCCGTCTTCACCCACATACTCGGCATCCAAACGCTCAGGCATGTTAGGGTCCACCTGAATCGTGCCGCACTGCCACTCACGACCCAGCGCGTCTTTCAGCGTGTACTCAACTTTCGGGCCGTAAAACGCGCCCTCGCCTGGCAAATAGGTAAATTCACAGCCTGAGGCTTTCAAACCTTCCGCCAAAGCATGCTCAGCCTTGTCCCAGCTTTCCTCTGAGCCAATACGCTTGTCAGGGCGGGTGGACAGCTTGTAGATGATGTTTTTGAAGCCAAAATCGGCATAAACTTTTTGCAGCAGCGCGGTGAACGCAATCACCTCGTCTTGGATTTGTTCTTCGGTGCAGAAAATATGCCCATCGTCCTGCGTGAACGCGCGCACCCGCATGATGCCGTGCAGCCCGCCCGAAGGCTCGTTGCGGTGGCACGCGCCAAACTCGCCGAAGCGCAGCGGCAAGTCGCGGTAGCTTTTCAGGCCGTGTTTGTAGATCAGAATATGACCCGGGCAGTTCATCGGCTTCAGGGCGTAATCGCGCTTTTCTGACTCGGTGACGAACATGTTTTCTTTGTACTTGTCCCAGTGGCCGGTTTTTTCCCACAGGCTTTGGTCCAAAATCTGCGGGCCCTTGACCTCTAGGTAGCCGTTGTCTTGGTAGATTTTGCGCATGTACTGTTCCACGCCCTGCCACAGCGTCCAGCCCTTGGGATGCCAAAACACCGTGCCTGGCGAATGCTCGTCAATGTGGAACAAATCCAGCTCGCGCCCCAGCTTGCGGTGGTCGCGCTTTTCGGCTTCTTCCAGCATTTTCAAATGCTGTTGCAACTCGTCTTTGCTGCCCCACGCTGTGCCGTAAATGCGCTGCAACATCTCGTTTTTGTGGTCGCCGCGCCAGTAAGCACCGGCCAGCTTCATCAGCTTGAAATGCTTCAATTTGCCGGTAGACGGCACGTGCGGGCCACGGCACAGGTCTTCAAACGCACCTTCTTTGTAGAGCGACACGTCTTCACCCGCTGGAATACTGGCAATGATCTCGGCCTTGTAATGCTCGCCCAAGCCCTTGAAATAGCTCACCGCCTCGTCGCGCGGCAGCACGCGGCGGGTCACAGGCTCGTCTTTGTTCGCCAGCTCGGTCATCTTCTTCTCAATCAGCGCCAAGTCTTCCAGCGTGAACGGGCGTTTGTAAGCGAAATCGTAGAAAAAACCGTGCTCAATCACCGGGCCAATCGTCACCTGCGCGTCGGGAAACAACTCTTTCACCGCATAGGCCAACAAATGCGCCGTCGAATGGCGAATCACCTCCAGCCCATCCGCGTCTTTGGCGGTGATGATGGCCAACGTACTGTCCTTGGTGATGCTGAAACTCGTATCCACCACCTTGTCATCCACCTTACCGGCGAGCGCAGCCTTGGCCAGCCCCGCCCCAATAGACAAAGCGACATCCGCCACCGTGACGCTACCAGCCTCGTAGTCACGTTTGGAGCCGTCGGGAAGAGTGATTTGAATCATGGTTAAAAAAGCAGTGGTTTCAGGAAATAACCCAACATTTTACCCCAACCCCGATTTTACCCCTCAAATATGACTCTAGCCGGCGTATTTATTGCCTGAGGCGCTATTTTATTTGTAGCAAATTGGAGTTTAAAGGGGCATTGGAAAAAATTTTGAGTGTCTTGATTGACAGAAAAAAGCACTAAAGGCCTCTTTTATAGCCGCTTTTTTTACCAAAACCTCTTGACAGCAGTGGTATTATAGATATTAGGAGAAGAATTTAAATGTTTTGTTTATTAAATAACTATAATTCAATATTATTATTCAAACATCAGGAGTTTATCCTGCATACAAACCAAGTTTAAAATTTTCTCCTTTGTCCTCACACTAATCATGTGCGAGTGTTATATTTAAAATCAAAGGAAAATCATGAATACAAATACAAATACAGATACAGATACAGATACAGATATTGTTAAATCGGCCTGCTACGAACAAGCATTAGTTGCCATACTATGTGAGATAAAAAAGAAAAATCTAGATATTGATTCCATCTGTGCATCTGCCCGTGCTGGAGTATTTGGCGGATTTTATAGCTCAATTGGGACTGATTATAAATTAAAAGTTATTGATATAATTGATGAAGCACTAATTTCGACAAAAGAAATATTATCTATCGAATAGTCACTGACAAAACTCCCCTTCTTCAGGGGCGGGGAGTTTATCGTAACGATTATACTAATAATTACAAATAACGTTAAAAAAAACTTATGTCCAGGATTACAAATGCTACTGAATGAATTCAAATCTCTATTTTTTACTGAAGTAAAAAACCTACTTGGACCCATTCATGCAGGTCACGAATTAATGCTTCAAGCTGGGCATGACGAAGATGATTATGAGGCTGATTATGACGTTTTCGATATTCTTGCGGTTGATCTAGAGTTTGTAGCCATGCGAGCACTTCTTCAAGACGGTAAACTGACAGAACATGAACTCGATTTATTTATTGACATATGTGATTTCTTAAATCTCTCAGGTAATCGTATTCAATATGAACGTGATGTGCGCCGCGCAGTCATGGAAAACACACTTGATCGATGGCGAGCAGACGGTGTTCTAGAAATACCAATGCAGCCTATTACTCTTATTTATATCAAAATATACGACTCAATCCACGGTACACATCACAGAGATCAAGTGCGCCACCTTTTTCTTAGCTTTTTACTGCTTTGCATGAAGTCAGACGGGCAAATTAGCTCAAAAGAACAAGATTTCATACGCTGCTTCAAGGAGTTAATCTGGGAAGAAATGGATGCAGAAGAGAATTCGGGTTTTCAATCTCCACAGATCATCAACCCTGTAACTGAAGCATCAGATAGTACGAATAATATTATTAGCGTGGATGATCTTATAACTCAACTTGGCAACATGACTGGTATTGAATCAGTCAAAGATGAAGTTAAACGGCTAGTTAATGCAATCAAAGTCAATAAAATGCGGATTGAAAAAGGTCTGCAAGCAACTAGCAACACTAATCATTTAGTGTTTTATGGTAATCCTGGCACTGGAAAAACGACTGTTGCAAGACTTCTTGCAGGTATTTTCAAAGGTCTCGGAGTACTGAAGAGCGGGCATCTAATAGAAGTTGATCGATCAAGTTTAGTAGCTGGTTATGTTGGACAGACATCCATAAAAACTCGCGAAGTAATACAGTCTGCATTGGGAGGTGTGCTCTTTATTGACGAAGCATACACCCTGTCAAAAGAAGGCAATGATTATGGTAGCGAAGCGATCGACACATTACTTAAGATGATGGAAGATCATCGCCTTGAGCTAATCGTAATCGTGGCTGGATACACCGAAAAGATGACTACATTTCTCAACTTTAATCCGGGCTTAAAGTCACGATTTACTCGTTTCATGAACTTCCCAGACTATGCGCCGCAAGAACTAGCAGAAATCTTGGATACCATGGCATCAGCTACAGGCATGCAACTGACAACTGAAGCTAAATCTAAAGCTATGGATTTATTCAAAATCGGCTTTTCTGATCGTGGTGAGTCGTTCGGCAATGCGCGCCTCGTAAGAAATTTATTCCACGACGCAATTTCTCTTCAAGCAGATCGAATTGTTGATTTGACGGAACTTAACGAGGGTATATTACAAACTTTAATTGCTGACGATATTCCGGATTCGTTAATTTCTCTTTAAAAAATCAATATCGCTCCCTAACTAAAGAGGAGAAGTTACATCGTCGAACGACGGCTAAAAATCATTAGGCGGATTCAAGTACGAAGTGCGCAAATACTGAAACGGAAGGCTCAAAAAGGATAGGATGCTATCTTTTTTGACCAGCCAGTCTGAAAGATGCGCATGTCCTATACCCAATTGAGCCAAACCGAACGATACCAAATTTCTGCCCTTTTAGAAGCAGGCCACAGTAAAAAGTCGCCCCTGCAAAACCCCCACACCCCGCGTAAAAACTAGCATTTTTGCATAAACTACGTCCACCAAATCCCTCAAGAAACGTTATTAATAGAGTAACTTTCTGAGGGATTTTGATATGCAACCAGTGGACTT
>JAYUCJ010000314.1:0-2340 GCA_043740415.1 Polaromonas sp.
CACGTAGGCGCGCTGGTTGGCCTTGAAACGCTCGCGGTTGCCAGCCGCCATGAGCGACATGCAAAACTGGTTCAGGTGGTAGCCCTTGCGGCTTTGCTCGGCGTCAAACAGCGTGGTGCCGGGCACGTCGAGGTAGGGTTTGTCGAGGGACATGACGGTCTGGTGTGGTGCTGTAACTTCTGTTGATGAAACTAGCAATTTGCTAGCGACAATTTATGGCGCGAAGGGCTGTAAATCGTCCCGCGCGGATTGTCAATCAAAGACTTGGTTTTAAAATCACCGCGCAGAGCTTCGTCATCAGTGCAGAGCAAATGTGCTCTTTTTCGATCTGCCCTCGCAAGTGCAATCACGTGCTCATCATTTGACTGGCAGCGACTTTTCACTTGCTCAAGTTGCGCGTCTATCAAGGCATCACTGACTTTGAACGCGCGTCCACTCTGAGCAAGGCTTGCGATAACACCAAGGACGCCAACCTTCTCGTATTCTTGAGTCAACTTCCCACCATGAATTAAAGTAAGCCGATTCGAGAAAATGGCTTTTCTCAACTCCAAATAGGCAGTGTCGCTAGTTTTTTTCAGCACTACAGAACAGACATTAGCATCAACAATTAAACACATATGCGAGCGCCTAGTCCACTAACAGAGCCATCTGCTCGAGCAAAAAGAAGTCGCGATATCCCTCGGGAGCATTCAGCACATTGCCTTGCGGATCAACTTCAAGGATGTGAAGTTTGGTTTGATTCGCGCTCTTTTCCAAGAAAAATATTTTCAAATCGCTTTCTTTGAGATTGGCACGCTTGACTTCCAGGCGCAATCGGTCAACCAAGTAATCGCTGTGCGTTTCAACCACCACCGTTTTTCTACTTTTTGACACCCAGTCTTTTATCATCGACCCCAAAGCAGCCTGAGCTTTGGGATGCAGGTGTACCTCAGGCTGCTGGAGCAACAGAGTCGTATTTGAGCCCGCTCTTTGAGCATCAACGATAAGGGGTAAGATTTGGCTGACCCCGTAGCCAACATCCATCAGGTTGGTTTTCTTTGCACCTATGTTCACTTGCACCTGAAATGGGTCGCCATTTCCACGTCCTAACTGCTTCACCCCGATATCAGTAAACATTTCGGAGTAGCGGCCAAAATCGCGTAGTGCGTCATGCAACGCTTTAGACTGCTTGTTATGCGGATCATTGGCCCGCGCAAGCAACACAGGCACGTGGTCGCCCTCGGGTGAAAATTCATCACTCAACTGGTCGTAAGTGCGCTTGGGGCGTGATCGCATTGGAGCGAACGCCATCGCGGATGACCCTTCCCACCGCATAAATCCCCGTGCGGCGATGCTGTGCATCAAAAAATCTACCACCTCATCTCTTTCCGTGTTCTGCTCGCTCGATTTTCTGTCTCTATCTCTGGCCATGTAGGCCAAGCGAAACAACTGATTTATTGCCAGTCCTTGTGGATTTGGATCTGACAGCAAAGTCGAATCAACCTTCATACCTGCTGGAAAGTGAATTTGTTCAGAGCGATTTAAGTGTTCGAATTCCTTTTCATAGAATGCAACGGCTGTGTCGCCCATCCAAGCGAATACGTGGCAAGGCACAGGGAGTCCATCGTTTTCCCGAAACGCCGCAATGAGTCCAATGGCTACGGTCTTGTCACGTCTTTCTTTAGATCGACTGAAAATAGCACGCCCAACCGTTTGAAATCCCACTGAAAAATGAGTGGTTCCCTTTTTACTGTTAGCTATAGTTTTGTAGCCGCCAAATTCGAACGGAAATTGATTAAAAAAATTACCGTTGTAAGGAAAACCCTCATGGTGCACGACTGCCAACATGCCAAGCAGCGTCGATTTTCCAGCGCTGTTTTCACCAACCAAAACAGTGGCTGGCGCGATAGGTATCTCGTGCCACCCCTCGAATGAGCGCACATTTTCAAGATAGAGTTTCATATCAATTTACTTTTCGTTTCAAGACTCGGGACAGGCGCGCCACCAATCATCGGCCCGGTGGCAGTTTCAAACCTGACAACTCACCACAGACGGATTGTGAACCAACAACTATCGTTGCAAGTCTGTAGTTTGGAGAACGTTCAGCGCGATCCATTCAAGAAATTGTGGAATCTAATACTTTGAAACAGGGTTTGTCTGATGAAATCGCTAGACCTATTTTGAACATTGGAACGACAAAGCCCGGTTGACGTCACCGCCCATGTATTTCGGCCATGCAGGCCAGGCACACAGCGGCAGTTCACGCAGCGTGGCAAACGGCACTTTGAGTTCCTGGTCAACCACAGTCAAATTGGCAGGTGCCTGGCCGCGCTCAACCCACTGGCTCAAAGCCGACAGGGC
>JAYUCJ010000315.1:0-1005 GCA_043740415.1 Polaromonas sp.
CGGATTGGTGCGGCCCCGGCTGCTGACGCACAGCAAGGCAGCGGCTTGTGCCAACACCTGCGCAAACCAGCGCTTATGCAATCGCGGGCGCACTGGGGGGAAAGGCCCCGGAACAGTATTGGGTCAGGTCTTTTAATCATACTTTTGGCCCCTTTTTTACACTCAAGGGCGCAGAGCGGGGCGGCTGGCGTGGCGCTGTCCGGCACGCAGCAAGCGCCGCGAAGCGGCATCCTGCTGCTGCGCGTCCGTGACGAGCAACCTGTTATGCATCCGCAGCTTCGAAAGCCGCTACTGCCACCGAACGATTGACCGCCACAGACTTTCGAAGCGCCTTGATACGTTCGATTTCGTGCATCGTTTGAGCTGAGAAATAAGACTCGCCGCAGCTTGGGCACGACCACAGTGGAATGGCCTCAATCACAAGCAAGGCCGCCCCTTTGCCAAAGCTGCGAGTAACGTGCTTCAACTGCAACGACGCGCTTCCACAATGTGCGCAGTGATGCTCAACCGAGGTAGACAGTGATGACAATGAGCTTGCCTGTGAAGCCGAGCTTGACGACTGCTTCGGCCGCCGAACCGTCGAGCGCAATGCCGGCGACGACGCACTTGACTTCGCGGGTTTTGGCGTCGTGTTGACGTTCAATGATTTGCCCCGTGAGGACGATGTTTTCGAGATCAAGGATTGTGAGACTGTCATCTTCGAGCTCCTCAGCCGCGTGGGTTGAAACAACATAGTTCAGTGTGCGAATCAGATGGCGAAAGTGACTGATCGTGGTTTGAGCCATGTGTCATAGTGTACGAAACTGCGCGCACGACTTGGAAGGGAAATCGGGGTCAGGGAAATTGGGGTCAGAGGGAAATTGGGAGGGAAATTGGGGAAATCGGGGTCAGTGGGGAAATCGGGGTCAGAGTAAAATTTTCATAATCCAAAATTCATTGACAAGCCACTGAAATAGCGGCGTTTGCCGGTCCCGGCTTATTCCCCCACCGGTACCAGCACGTCCA
>JAYUCJ010000316.1:0-1002 GCA_043740415.1 Polaromonas sp.
TTGTGCCGCCCGCTCAAGCAGCCAACGCAAACCGTTCATCAAGCGCTGCCCGCAAGGTTCGCAAGGTCACCGGCGCAGCATCTGGGTCCATGGCAGCGCGCAGGGCTTCATTGATCATGGTTTGGTATCCCCGGCCGCTGGCCTCCGCGCGGACGCGAAACGCCTCAATCACCTCGTCATCGAGCATGATGGTGACACGCGTCTTGCCGCTGGACGGCAGCACCGCGCCACGCTTGCCTTGGCTGAAATCGTATTCTTTACGCATGGTATTTCTTGGCCTCGTTTTTACTGGCTTTGCGAGCTGAAATGATGCGCGTCAGCTCATCGCGCGGGGTGTGGCACACAACCAGAATCCGGCCCAATGCATCCATGCCCAGCGTCAAGAAGCGCTGTTCTCCCGTGGCATCCGGGTCTTCAATGGTCACCGCCATGTCATCCCGCAATGATTGTTCTGCATGCGCGAAACTCACGCTTGGATGTTTTTGCAAATTGCTACGAGCCTTGGCGGGGTCAAACTCAAATGACATATTTTTATTATGCATATTTAATGCATATAGTCAAATGGCCCTCTGCTATCGGGATAATTGACCAACTAGATAAAGCTAGACCCACACCTCTAATGATTGCTGCGATGCAACAAAAATAACACAAGCACTCGGGTTATCCCTATAATTCAATTCATGCTGCACTGCAACATAAATACCGGGGACGGCATTTTCGGCGCAGGCATCAGATTTACCTCAACAACCTAAGGAACCTGAAATGAACAACACCGCTGAACAATTCATCACAACAAACAAAGCCAATCTGCAGGCACTGCAAGGCTTTGCCACCCAGGCCTTTGCCGGCGTGGAAAAGCTGGTCGAGCTGAACCTGGCGGCCTCCAAGGCGGCCTTGGGCGAGACCTTCAGCCACGTCCAGGCTACTCTGGGCGCCAAAGACGCGCAAGAATTTCTGGCGTTGCAAACCAGCATGTTCAAGCCTATGGCCGACAAAACTACG
>JAYUCJ010000317.1:0-1007 GCA_043740415.1 Polaromonas sp.
GCCGCACCAGCGGCGGATGTGCAATCTGCCGCTACAGTTTTTGCAGCGCGCACGGCAATTGCCGACCTCAGCGAGCAAGACCAGCAGCGCCTTGAAGAGATCAACGCTCTGCTGGATGAGCGGATCCGCCCTTCTCTGCAAGGCGATGGTGGTGACCTGCACGTGATTGGTTTGGTTGGTAATTATCTCAGCATCCACTATCAAGGTGCTTGCGGCAGTTGTCCGAGTTCAATAGCGGGCACACTCAAAAGTATTGAGAATTTGCTGCGGACAATTGAACCGAACATCGAGCTCGTGGCGGTGTAGGATTTAAAGTGCTTTCTGCCACGCTGACTTCCCCACAGAATATACCAACCAAAGCTGGTTATTCGTGCGTGAAAGCGCATTATTCTGAGTGAAAGTTGCAAGATGGGTGCGATAAGTCAGGCATTATAAAAGGATAGCAATGAATGAATGGATAACGGTAGCGCGCGTCGAAGAGCTTGCACCTAGGGAGCGGCGGGTCGTAGCTATGGATGATACGCAAATCGTCGTATTTAACCTCGATGGCCAATATTACGCCATCGAAAACGTCTGCACCCATGATGGTGGACAGCTTACAGGTGGCACCGTTGAAGGCGACCATATCGTTTGCCCGCGCCACGGTGCACGCTTCTGCCTCCGCACTGGTGCGGCGCTGTCCGCGCCAGCCTACGAGCCAATCAACACTTTCCCGGTACGCATAGAAAATGGCATGGTTCAAGTACGTGATAGCCGCTGGGATTGATGCATGCCTTGCATCGTCAAAGAATAAGGAACGCTCATGCCGAGCTTAGGTAAAACTTAAGGTGGGCGAATTTAAATATCACAATACTTTAAGACTAAAGGATAACAAATTGTATGCATAAAAAAGTCGCAATAAAAGCAATATGGACTGGAGAAACATAGATGTCAGAACAGCCGTTTACCGAGCAGGATTGGCGTCGCCTCCTCATTAGTTTGGGGGAGGATCCAGACAGAGCCGGCCT
>JAYUCJ010000318.1:0-1006 GCA_043740415.1 Polaromonas sp.
CTACCCCTGGTAGCGAAGCCCCGAAAACCACCGTTAAGCGTGTCCGCAAAGCCACGCCAGCTGCAGCAGCTGACGGTGCCAAGACTGAGTAATCAGTCAGAATAACGGAGAATATCAATGCTGCAACCCGCTCGCAGAAAATACCGCAAAGAGCAAAAAGGCCGCAACACCGGCGTCGCCACACGAGGCAACTCGGTGGCGTTCGGTGACTTCGGTCTCAAATGCACTGATCGCGGCCGCCTCACGGCTCGCCAGATTGAAGCCGCACGTCGTGCGATTTCCCGTCACGTCAAACGTGGCGGCCGGATTTGGATCCGAGTTTTCCCGGACAAGCCGATTTCCCAAAAGCCTGCTGAAGTGCGTATGGGTAACGGTAAAGGTAACCCAGAGTATTACGTGGCTGAAATCCAGCCCGGCAAAATCGTCTTTGAAATCGTCGGCGTGCCCGAAGAACTGGCCCGTGAAGCGTTCCGCCTGGCATCTGCCAAGCTGCCGCTGCGCACCACGTTCGTCAGCCGCATGATTGGCCAGTGATCAGGAGAATGAAGAAATGAAAACCACTGAACTGCGCCAAAAAGACGTTGCCGGCTTGAAAACCGAAGTCAAAGCACTGCAAAAAGCCCACTTCGGCCTGCGCATGCAAAAAGCTACGCAACAACTCGGCAACACATCGACGCTGCGTTCAACACGCCGCTCCATCGCTCGCGCCAAAACCATTCTGGCCGAGACTATCGTCAAGCAAGGAGCCAAATAAAATGACGGAAGTTAAAAAATCCCTCAAGCGCACCTTGATTGGCAAGGTCGTGAGCGACAAACGCGCCAAGACCGTTACGGTGTTGGTCGAGCGTCGTGTCAAGCACGAGCTGTACGGGAAAATCGTATCGCTGTCGAGCAAGTACCACGCCCATGACGAAAAAGGCGAGTACAAGACCGGCGACATGATCGAGATTACCGAGAGCCGTCCGATCTCCAAAACCAAGAACTGGGTTGTGACCCGTCTGGTTCA
>JAYUCJ010000319.1:0-1007 GCA_043740415.1 Polaromonas sp.
CGGTACCACACCATCGAGGGAAAAGCGATCAACTTGGGCGTGGACAAAGTCATTGCAATCCGAAAAGTACTGGATTTACTTGGGCGTTCACCGGACGAAGGAACCGTGACTGGCCTTTGGCGACTCTACCAAGAAACACCAGAATGGAAGCGGCTGAAGGACGACACGCAGCGAGACTATGTCCAATGCTCAAAACCCCTCCTCTCGGTATTTGGCGAAGTTCTAGCCTCCTCCATTAAGCCATCAGACGTTTCCCGCTATTTGCGAATTGAGCGTGCTTCCGCACCAGTAAGAGCAAACCGAGAAAACTCGCTGCTGTCAAACTTGTTGAACGTCGCCATCAATCGGGGCGACATTGATGTTAACCCTTGCAAGCAAGTACGCCGGAATCAGGAAATGCCACGCAGGGTGGAACCAGCCGCCGAACAAATCAGTGCGCTGGTGAAATTTGCTTACGGCAAAGCCGGGCAATGGCCCGTCATCGTTATGGCAGCAGAGTTCGCCTCTCTCGCCGGGCCACGCCAAATCGAGTTTTTGAGCATCACGTGGCCCTTCATAGACGCGACAGAAATCCGCATCAAACGGGCGAAACAGCGTACGGGCGCGCCCGAGATCATTGATAAGGTCGAAATCTCACCCGCCATGGCTGAATTGTTGGGAAGGCTCACCGAGATTCGCAAAAACGATTGCCAGACAGTTTTTCCCAACAGACATGGAAATCCTTACACGCGGTCAGGATTTAAGGGGATGTGGGGTAAGTTGATGAAAGCAGCTACCGTGGCAAAGGCAATCAGCCAGCACTTCACGTTTCATGACCTGCGGGCCTTTTACGCAACCCAGCACAAGGCGATAACCGGCAATCAAGCGAATTTGCACAAAAATCCGGCGACTACTGCCAGGATTTATGAGCGTTCAATTGAAGCAAAAAGACGTGCTTTGTAGCCGAGGAATTACCACCGTGGGAATTTTTGCGGTAATTTAGACTGAAGATAAACACAGTTCGCTAT